>JAICVW010000567.1 GCA_025935105.1 Nitrososphaeraceae archaeon | reverse complement strand
AGATAGTCTTACCTGAACGTTCAGGCTCGATTATCATTCTGTACCTATTTTCTATTAAATCCACTTGTTATTACACTCCAAGACTGGAGTGTCAACTATGTTAGGAAGCTAAAATGTCAACCATGTGTGGAAGCAGCACAACTAGTGAATGAAGAATTGATATGTAGCACACAATAGAATAGTCCTATTTAATCAGACTGTTATTTTCAACAACTAACCAACCTTACCTTTGTTCATTTGATATAATTCGTGATCCCATCAATCGTATCAAAATCCAAGTAGTACTTGGCCATGTCTAGCTAATAGTTCGTTGTAGAAAGGTCACTCAACTATACCTGAATAATAATTACTCGCAAGCTAAAGATGTAGTGGTCAAATAGGTTTCCTCAAAAGAATAGTTAATCGTGCGACAAAGCCTAAATAACTAATATTATAATAAAACGGTACCACCGTCTATTACAATAGTGTTCCCCGTGGCAAAAGAGAAAGTATCACTTGCTACACATGCTGCTACTTTGGCTACTTCCTCCGGTTTACCCCACCTTTTTATTGATGGTTCATCAGCAGCCTTCGCTCTATCATCATCAGTCATTGATCCATAGGTTGCCAATGTTGATATATTTCCAAGGGCAAAAGTAAATGCACGAATGTTTTCGTTGCCATATTCCAGTGCAATACACTTTGTCAGTGCTATATTTCCAGCCTTTGCTATAGTGTACGGCGAGCCTTCCACATGCCCCGCGATCGCAGGAGTTGAAGAAATATTTATTATCACCCCTCCACTCTTGTTGCCATTTTTGAGCATGGAACCAATAACCGCTTTTGATAGACGAATAGAACCGTATAGATCAACTTCTATGATTTTCACTTGTTCCTCTTCTGTTACCTGATGAAATCTTTTGTACCAGATATCACGGTCAAATTGATAGCCTGCATTATTTACTAAAATATCAATCCTATTATGTTTTGACAAAATTTGCTGCATGAATTTTTGAACGTTAGAGTTGTCGGTCACATCGAGAGCTGCAGCAGATACTCTACCATTAATTTGTTTTATTGCTTGAGTTGCTTGTTCCTTGTTTCTAGAGCAAACAATTACTATCGCACCATTGTTTTCTGCAAACTCCTTCGATATCGAAAAACCGATCCCTTTCGAAGATCCTGTTACTACCACTACTTTATCTTTTAATAATTGGTTATACAATACTACCTTATATAACACATTTTACAATATAAACATGGAGTAATTAAATGAGGTATAACAAACCATCTATTCTCAGTGCACCTACCACAACTTCAGATTCGGTTGAGAGAAAAATACAAAACACTGTCGAAGGATTACCACATGAATGTTTTAATCATCTTCTCAATAGGGTAATGCCAGGATGCAAAGCCAATGTCTTAGTTATATGCGACTACATATCATCTCTGAAGTCTGAAATCAATCCATCCAATAATTATCAAAGAGATAGTGTAATCTTGCTTTGTAAATTATCTGTATATTTCAAAAATGACAAAATGTATAAAGAAATGACAAGGGAAGACTTGTTATCATTTCTTGATAGTTTTCGTAAAATTGAAGCTGTGGATCCATTACATAAATGGATTGGAACACACAATCTTTATAGAATTCACCTTATGCGTTTTTTTAAGTGGTTGTACTTTCCGAATATTGAATACAAGCAAAGACCAAAACCTGACGTTATAAAAAGTATTTATCAATTAAAAAGAAAGGAGAAATCGACTTATAAGCCAACTGACTTGTGGACAGTAGAAGACGACTCATTATTCTTAAAATGTTGTCCTAATTCACGTGACAGATGCTATCATGCCCGTCTAGAGATTCCGCAGCAAGACCTCATGAACTCTTGAAATTAAGAATAAAGGACGTTGTGTTTAAGCTCACACCAGATAAGAAACAGTATGCAGAAATCCTTGCTAATGGAAAGACAGGTACAAGACATATTCCAAAAAAATAGAACTGAACATTTGATCCAAGTAGGAGATGTCGATAGTATATCGATATTCAAGTCCTCAGAATTAATATAGATGCAGCGGCAGACTATAATGAAATAGTCTTCATCTGGTTGTTCTCAACCTAAATACTACAGGCCATCTATCTAAAAAAGACACGCTATTATTAATTCAGAATTATTTCTTTTTCCAAAGCTAAGGCTTGTCGCTTATCATTTTCCATCCTTCTTCTTCCGATCTGACTTTCTACAGTTATATTGTCTTCCCTTAAAGTCCAGATTTCAAGTTACCTTCTATGTATTATTTCCGTTTAAGAATTTCTTCAATATTATCTAATACTAGAGGAATTTGTATTTGCTGCTAATGTAGCAGTATAGGGATGTGAAAGACCTGAATGCGCCTCAAGCCATGCATAAAGATCTGCCAAAGCATAATCTTCGATAGGTCCAAATTTCTGCAAACCATACATACTAGATCCAGGAAAGACTCCAATTATGGCCAAGCCCTGGGTATGTAATCAATGTGTGGTCAGGATGATTTACGTCTGTTAGCCTTGTTATAGAAGAAAGGCTTGCTGAACTGGAGTGTTTGTATCATTCTCTCCTTGTAGAATTAGAATCCCGGTAGACGAAGAAACATTGCCAATCATGCCTAGAGTAGTACCTAAATTGAACTGTGACCTCCACCATATAGGACATCCATCAATAATACAACTTGCATTCTTAGCGGTAAGAGATTCAATTTTCTTAATTAGCAGAGGTTTAAGATCTTTGTCGATGCCGATGTAATTCT
>JAICVW010000483.1 GCA_025935105.1 Nitrososphaeraceae archaeon | reverse complement strand
GTTTGGATAATTATGATTATAGGGATAGTTGAGCATTTAGTCTTCAAGTAGTATCAAATTGTTAATTTATAACAATTGAGGTACAACTACCTAAACGTTACCTCCATGCCAATAGTGAGTATAATGCTGCATATAGTCATATGTTTCTAGATCTGTGCTTACTAGCATAAGTTCGTACATTCATTAATTATGCATAAAGAAAATTGCAAATTGCAAATAGATATTGAATAACAGTATTTTGCTTGTAATTCTGGTAAGTGCAACTAAAATACGGCTGTAACAGTATGCCACATTGATAGACAATTGAGTAGACAACATCTACAAGATTTTTGTATAGGTTGTATCTTCTCGACAGTACGGGGTTACAAGGCTGGTGTTGAATGAATAATTCCAAAATTATTATGATTTATGACAAAAAGACCATCATTTCTCTGGGATGCTTTATCAAAAAAACTAGTTACAATTGATTATTGATTGATAGGATCATACAGGAGTTGGATTAGTATTATAGCAAAGCCAAAATGTAAACCTATACTGACTAACATAATTACGTATTAATCAGTTGGGCATCCATACGGGGCAATATGACCTAAAAAAGTTGACGAACTTATGTTAACCAGTATAGTACAAACGTTCCGTATGTTTATCCAGATCCCAAGAATTTGTTTATTGTATGGAGTTCTCGATTTCAACTGTTGTTTTAAGAATGATTCCTGATTAAATTCGCTGAATCCATGCTCTTTTCTAAACCGTTCATAATGATATTCACTAGCAGTTAAAAAGCATATTTTAATCTTGTTATCTGTCTTCCTTACCTTCTGGTACAATTGAAATCCATCAACGTCTGGCATCTTGATATCCAATAATACTAAATCATAATGTCTACCCCTAAAATTTTCGAATGATACGGGATCAGTATACGAATCAGCCTTAAACCCATTTTGTTCTAAAGCAACACGTAACGATAACTCTTTCTCGTTCTTTAGACTAGAGATGATGATCGATCAGATGATTTAGTAGATATTGATTTTTCACGCCTAACTATTGCAAGAAAGAAAAGAGCCAACGGTACAAAAGTCAAGGTTGCCAAGACTAATTCTAATGTTGAAGACTCTAGTTCCACTGCGAATAAATCCAGTTTTGAGATGATGGCACGTATGGAGAATATAGCAAACGCGACTGATACTATTAGGAGTTTCTTAGTTCCTAGATTTTTATAAGCATTTAATGATAAGGCAGAGAGAATAGCTGCAAATATTCCACTACCAAATATAAACAAGTCAGATATGTAGTCTGTGGTATTATTGGTAGGGGTATAATTGCCTTCAGATGCATACACTTCATTGACTGTTACAAGATTATTTTTAGGATTTGAAAATATCTGATTTATTGAAATGATTGCCGAGCCTAATATTATTATAGCAGTAATGAGCTTGTAAACATCACTGGAATTTCTAGAATTTCTATAGATGAATCCTGTCATTCTAAATCAGGTTTACCTTTTTATTTCATCATTAACTGTGTTCTCATTTTTATCAGTTAGTGGAATATGCTCGGTGATTTCTGGTTTAGAATTATCAGAAAGATCTAAGAAAACCTCAGCGAGTCTCAAAGATAGTTTGCTCCATAAAGAGGGATGGTATGACTTTAATAACTCAACGATATCCCTTACACTACCCTTCAAATAGTATTTTGTGTATCTTCCTTCTTTGTGGCTGTACACTAACCCGATCCGGGTTAAGCGAGACATATGCCAGTTTATCGTAGCACCGCTAAATCCCTTATGAGTTGATATTTGGTTGTGAGTTGCACCGGGATTTTCTATAAGAAACAAGACTATATCTCTCGGAGTCTCCTGTTGTAGGATTGCTGATATCTTTTCATTTCTTTCTCCAGATATGGAAGCGCTATAGTATGTTTTGTACAATCCCACCCTTCTAGATCTTACTAGATTAAGGTTTTCTAGCCTGTTTAACTGATACTGAGTATCCCCCAAAGCTATATTAAGAACCTTGCTAATCCTCCTGAGGTGAGACCCAGGATTATTTTTGATATAATTGTAAATTCGTTGCCTGTTAGACAGACCACCCCTCAGTTCTTCTCCTTGTAGTGTATTTCCGGAATTCACGTGCCAGCCTCTCTTTTATCTAGTGCCAGGGATTGGCATCATAAAATTCAACTTGATTGATCCTTATATAAGTTTAGATTATGATTCTGTATCTACACAACTTCAGTCTCTCGTACCGTTGACCATACATCAGGTTTGACGTAGAATACATTATTCTTAGTATCGTAACCAAGATCGTTTAGTGTTAGCAGTCTAAATGCATTATCGAGTAGGTATTTCATTTCTTGAGTACTATCACGTTTATTATTGTGTTATGATATGCTAATACAGGAACAGCTAATATGGATTCATCTCTTGACTATTAACAAAAAAATGTCGAATATCTTTGAATCATTATGAGAGGTTGCTGACTGGCATCGCCAATTAATTCATATATTAATTGTAATCTACCTTTTCTCTTACTACTGGGCAGCTTCTGAATATCCGCAGAAAGAGTGAATTATGTAATATATTTGATGATGGGGCACAGCCAACTAACAGATAAAAATGCGCACTGAAATACTACCAAATGTTAAGTCGTGACAAATTATTTGTGTTGAAGAATAGCATAACTCTATTAAGGCTCGACCTAAACTAATATTATATTGATCAGTTTTTAGTAGACTTAGTACTTTTGAAATTAAGATATAATACGATATCATATACAATTTTTAATAATCCTCCTATTAGAAAAGGTGCAAAAGCTAGCGATACAGATTGCAATATTGAACCAGCAATTGAAGGAGATATAGCCTGTGTGACATTCCTGGAAATATTTGTTATTCCAGCGGCAGCAGTTCTTTCGTCCTCTCTCACAACTGAAACAATGTAAGATTGTCTTGCAGGAACATCCATTTGAGATAAGGCCATTCTGGCAAAGTACAATCCCACTGCTATTGGAAGTGTAGGTGAGAATGCTACGAGAATTAACAGAATGTTTGAAGGTGTATGAGTAAAGACCATCGTGTTAATCAAACCTATTCTATCAGCAATCTTGGCTGATATTAGAAATGAAAATGCGGTAAGGACTCCAGCTATTGAGAATATATACGATAGTAGAGTCAAATCTGCTCCAAACCTTGTAAAAAACCAAAGTGATACGATACTTTGTATAACAAAGCCGCCAGCAAAGGAATCAATTGCAAATAAGGCAGATAGTTTACCTACTATTTTCTTTGATTTTGGAGATAGAGTTTGT
>JAICVW010000181.1 GCA_025935105.1 Nitrososphaeraceae archaeon | reverse complement strand
GAATATAATTATATAGTTTGATCATCTATACTAATCCATGAGTAACGAAGATCAAGACGTAGCACGAGCACAGGGTGCAAATACACCACCAAATGTCATTGCTAACGCAGCTCGGTTTAACAGACAATTTAACGATACGCAAATAGGTGGCAATCCTATCACTGTAAGTATAGGCAAATTGTTAACCGTGATGGGAGAGCAAGATAATACTATCAGGATATTATCAAAGGTTCTAGGACGAAATTATAACGAGCAACAAATGCACGATATGCATAATTCATTATTCGGAGGTCTTTTAGGAGGTTCTGGTACTCGAAGGGAAGGAATGGACCTGAGCAGTCTTTTAAATCAACTGACTACATTCATAAATGAACAGAATCAACAAATTCAGACACTAATTACTGCAATTAATCAAGATATACAGAAGGTTACCAGTCAGATATCATAGCCAACAAGATAAACAAAAAATAAAAACTGCGACAAGCTGCTACTACCTGCTGCAGAAGCTTTTGCTACTTGTGTCTGCAATAACAGCATTGCACATATTAGTGTTATTTGCTTGGGTTAAATTAGATGGGTTTACCATCATATCTTATTTTAAGATGCAATAACCGAGATGCTCCGGTTTTTAGTGGATACGATCAGCTATTTCAATGGTCCTCACGATTGCAAGAGATTGAAAAGAAATGCAAATGATTCGGGCTACAGTATATAACAGATCTAACATAACCACATACGAGAATTGATTCGTGATCTTTAATCTAGAGGTTAAAACATTTAGAGTTATTTATAATATCTTTGATGAACATACCCTAACTGAATATTAATAACAAGGACGCAAAAATTGCGGAGCAGATACATTTTCTATTATGAGTCCTGTTTTGGTGTACATCATGTCTTAATGTAGACAAAAAGACAGTACAGAAGTATTTTATAAGGTAGACATATCCCTACAAGTATGGAAGCTGCAAGAATCGTTAAACCAAAGGAATCTTTAGAAGTACAACAACTTGAAACTCCAAAACCAAAGGGTTCCCAAGTTTTAGTTAAAGTTCATTCGGCAGGTGTATGTCATAGTGATATCCACTTGTGGGAAGGCGGATATGAGGGCCCACATGGATTATTTTTAAAAACCACAGATAGAGGAGTAAAATACCCATTGACACCAGGTCACGAGACAGCAGGAATAGTGGATACTCTGGGCGAGCAAGCAGAAGGATTTAGCAAAAATGATAAAGTCCTTGTGTATCCTTGGATAGGTGAGGGACTGTGTCCTGCATGTAGAATTGGTGAGGAAAATCTATGTGATAAACCTAGGTCATTGGGTATCTATGTCGACGGAGGTTATGCAGAGTACGTATTGGTGCCAAGTTACAAATATCTAGTAAAAATAGGCGACGAGATAGATATTGATTCGGCTGCAACATTATCATGTTCTGCGCTTACAGCATATGGAGCAGTAAAGAATGCTAATCTAAGACCAGATGATAACGTGGTTATTGTTGGTGCAGGCGGATTAGGCTTGATGGCTATGCAGTTGACAAAAGCAGTTACTGGCGCTAGGATAATTGCGATGGATATAGCTGATGATAAATTAAAAGCCGCAAAAGAAGACGGTGGAGCTGATGACGTAATCAATTCAAAAAAGGAGGACCCTGTTAAAGCCATTATGGAATTGACCAATAAACTTGGTGCGGATGCAGTAATTGACTTTGTCAATGCCTCAAAGACTGTAGAAACTGATATGCAATTTCTTAGAAGAAGAGCAAGGTTAGTCTTGGTAGGGCTCTTTGGAGGCGAACTAAAATTAAGTTTAGTTAGTATGCCAACAAGAGCATACAGATTAATTGGGTCATATACTGGAACTCTGAGTGATATGATAGAGTTGGTTTCGTTGGCGCAAAGAGGGGTAATCAAACCACTTGTTTCAAATCGATTTCAACTCAATCAAGCAACAGAAGCATTGACAATGCTAAAAGAAGGCAAGATTCTTGGTAGAGGTGTAATAAATCCTTGAAAGAAGATGGAGCAGCAGCAATGGCAGTAGGAGAATTAAAGACAATAAATCCTGCAACAGAAGAAGTCATCAAGACATATGAAATAATTACTAAAGAGCAGATAAATGACAAAGTAAAGAAAGCACGAAACGCATTTGATGAATGGAAAAAGGACTCTAATAAAAGAACGGATCTTCTCCATGATTTTGCTCAAGAACTACGAAAGAGCAAGGAAGAACTTGCTAACACCGCCACAAAAGAAATGGGAAAGGCCATCAAAGAAGCCAGATCTGAGATAGAGAAATGTGCATGGGCTATGGAATACTTTGCAGATAACGGCAAAATATTTTCAAATGATGAGATCATTAATGCAGATGCTCGTAAAACTTTCGTAGCATTTGAGCCGGTAGGAGTAATAGGAAGTATAATGCCATGGAATTTTCCCTACTGGCAAGCATTAAGATTTGCGGCTCCTTCGCTGATGGTTGGTAATACTACAGTACTAAAACCGGCAAGTGCCACTATGCAATGTGGAATTGAAATTGAGAAGTGTTTTCACAATATTGGAACACCAGACGGTGTCTTCCAGACATTGATTGGAGATTCCAGCATTGTAGAAACACTTATCGATTCAGCAGATCTTAGCGCTGTAACATTTACAGGAAGTGTAGCAGCTGGAGCTAAAGTAGCACAAAGGGCATCATCGCAGATAAAGAAATGTGTTCTGGAGCTGGGTGGAAGTGATCCGTTCATAGTATTTGAAGATGCGGATATGGAGAAAGCATCAAATGGTGCAGTCAAAGGTAGATTCATTAATTGTGGTCAAAGCTGTATTGCATCAAAGCGTTTTATCGCAGTCAAGAAGATTGCGAATGAATTTATTGAAAAATTTACACAAAAGACTGAAAAACTGAAAGTAGGTGATCCTATGTCAGATGATACCGATATCGGGCCTCTTGTCAACGCAGATGGTTTGAACAAGATAGATTCAATTGTCAGGGATGTGGTTAAAGAAGGTGCTGAAGTGCTCACAGGAGGTGAGCGTATAAGAATAAAGGATAAAGGTTATTTCTACAAACCAACCGTTCTCAAGAACATTTCTCCAACAATGCGCATTGCACAAGAAGAAGTATTTGGTCCTGTTGCGCCTATCATGGTAGCCGATGATGATACGCAGGCTATAAAGTTAGCAAATGATTCTCAATATGGTCTTGGAGCAAGTATCTGGACTGAAGATCTAGATAAAGCAGAGAAATACTCAAGAATGGTGCAGTCTGGAGTAGTATCTGTTAATAATATAGTGGCATCTGACCCAAGAGTCCCATTTGGTGGTGTCAAGAAAAGTGGCTTTGGTAGGGAATTATCAAGATATGGAATGCTTGAGTTTGTCAATATCAAGTCAGTTAGGTTCTATGATCAGTTGGTTCACCAACATCATGTAGAGTAGCATGTAGCAAATCATAATAATAGTACTGACACAACAAACAAACATACAAACAATAAAACAGGAGTTATTTGTAGTCATGTCAAGAGTCGATATAGAAAAGTCTAACCGTCACCAAACCTCAAAACATATAGTGATTTTGGGTGGTGGCTTTGCAGGAGTAGAAGTTTTGAGAAATCTGCAGAAAAAGTTTCATAATGATGGCCGCGTTGAAATTACGCTCGTAAGTAAAGGTAACTTTCTTCTCTTTACTCCAATGCTTCCTGAAGTAGCATCTGGCATGATAGAGACAAGGCACATAGTAACTCCTCTTAGAAGCTTTTGCAAGAAAGCCAAGCTTTGTGAGGCCAATGTCGAATCAATAGATCTAGAGAACAAATTGGTTACTATGACACATGCTATTGGCAGACAATCTCAACCAAGCGAATGGCGTGAACATACACTCAAATACGATTACCTAGTTATTGCATTGGGAAGCGAGAATAACTTCTTTGGCATGTCTGAAATAGAAGAGAATGCGTTCACTATGAAGACTATCGAGGATGCTATTGCTTTGAGAAATCATATGATAAACATCCTAGAACAGGCTAATTTAGAACACGATAACCATGACTTGAGAAAAAGCTTATTGACTTTTGTAGTAGTTGGTGGGGGGTTTAGTGGAATTGAAACAGTAGGAGCTATCAATGATTTTGTACGCGAGTCCATCCAAGAATATTATCCTGATATCTACATGTCTGATGTAAGAGTCGTACTTGTTAGTGCGACTGACAAAATTCTAGAACAGATAGATGAAGGATTAGGTGAATTTGCATTAGAAAAACTAAAAGAAAATGGTGTAAATTTTGTAATGAACACTCAAGTCAAAGGAGCAACAAAGAATAAGGCAATATTGCATGATGATACTGTTATACCATGCCATACTCTAATTTGGACTGCCGGTGTAACGCCAAACAAGTTAATTGCAAACCTTCAGTGTGAACATGACAAGGCACATAGAATCATAGCTAACAACTATTTAGAGGTGTCTGGATATGAAGATGTTGTATATGCTCTTGGTGATTGTGCATCTATTACGGATCCCAATACAGGGAAACCTTATCCACCAACAGCACAGCATGCGATAAGACAGGGTAAAGTAGTTGCAAAGAATATATTTTCCTCAATAAAGGGAAAAGCAAAGCAGAAAAGAAAATTCGATTATAAAACAAAGGGAATGATGGCAGAGATCGGGAAAAGAACAGGTGTAGCTATATTATTTGGTAGAATTAAATTACATGGAATTCTGGCATGGTGGCTTTGGCGTTCATATTATTTAGCTAATCTTCCAACAGCAAAGAAGAAGTTAAAAGTTATGGGTGATTGGACTTCAGATATCCTCTTCAAACCTGATGTAAGCCAAGTATCATAGATAAGACAATGTGAATGTTTGTTTGCAAATCTTTCTTAGGTAGCAACTGCAATTGCAGATAATAATTAGACGTACAATAACTAGGAGTGAAATCCTAGTTGATTAGATTAGACCATAGTTCTTATTTTGGTAAGAAATTATCTCTAAGCGATCTGAAAATGGATGAAATAGAGAGATCTGATCATAATGAGTCCATAAAGTCTATAAAATTAGAGTTATGAACATGTTTTGTGTTGTCCCAAACTTTCCTAAATTTTGGCATATCCATAAGTGTTTGTGCTAATGCCTTCCAGCGAGGCCAGAGTTTTGTATCCATCATTTTAGTTTCATGTAGATAGAATAGAAATTCGATTAAATCAAGATACGCAATTACAGTGTAATATTCATCAGGATTATCAACTAAAGCTAACCGTTCTGCAAACATCTCGCTTTCTTTTGCCATTTTTGTAAATGCTTCAGTATTTTCAAGTCTCATCCTTGTCTCAATTATTCTAGCATATATTTGCTGTTCACTTTGTATCCGCATACTTTCCTTAAGTGAAGAAAATTGCAACAACGACATGCCAAACAAGGCTGCAAGTATTCCAACAATAATTATTGTAGTAATTTCTGAAAAGTCCATGTCAGTTTCTGTTATGTGAAATCATATTTTAGAATTTGCAGTCAATAATAATAAATGAAAGAGACTTATTCCTGTTGTTATTATTATTATAATTAACCGATAAAACACCGCGTACATTACAACAGTATTCAAAACCGAGAAAATTCCTACTAAGTCTAGTATCTTAATTTATGTTAACAGAACATCCTATATCCCGTCACGATTAGGACTAAGATTGTAGATGAGCAATTCGATACTTAACTTATTAGGTACAACTCCTTGGGTACGTCGCATACAAAAATACAAGTTGGTCAATAATATACTAACATTTATTGATCCTTTATCCTTTATATACTCATGATTCCCTTCGGGTTAGTATTTTTTGGCTATACGAACCTAGTTAATCGGTAGTAATATAGTTCAGTTAATCGTAAATCTAGATTTGAGGATTTCGCGTAGAATTCTTGACCTATATTTGCTCTTTATGACCCTCTCCTTCCGGCCAAAGCTATTGGAGACCATACGGAATTACTCCCCCGGCGAATTCCGTTCGGACCTAATTGCCGGTGTCACGGTGGGCCTTGTAGCCCTTCCTCTGGCAATGGCATTTGCGAT
>JAICVW010000050.1 GCA_025935105.1 Nitrososphaeraceae archaeon | reverse complement strand
TGATTGCTTAATCATGGTTTTCAATCACCTATTGGACTGGGTCATGCACAGTTACTAGTTTTGTTCCATCTGGAAAAGTTGCTTCCACTTGCACGGTATGTATCATGTCTTGTACGCCTGACATCACATCTGAGTTTTTTAATACCTCCCTTGCAGATTTCATGAGTTCTGCTACAGTCTTACCTTCTCGTGCCCCCTCTACAATATAACTTGCTATATAAGCAACTGATTCAGGATAGTTCAATTTTACTCCCCTCTGTTTTCTATCTTCTGCAATCTTTGCTGCTGTCCAAATCATCATTTTATCAATTTCCCTTGGTGCCAACATCAAATTCTATTTTACCTCAAGCTATAGTGAAAGCTGAATTATTTAAAGATATTAAGATATACTAAAAGTCATTCTCATATAACGAGCCGACGTCGACTAAACTTTGGCATTAGGTAGCAGTGACATTAAATGGAAGTACAACTCTTAGCCAAAAATGGATTTCATCAAATTTTCCATTTTTGCTCACTGGGATAACAAAATTGTATGTGTTGCTCGATGTCTTCACTGAAAGAAAGTTTGCCTTTATCATGGTACCAAGCATATTGCGAACAATTGTCTCTACTCCCTTTCTTAATACAAAGCCTTCAATCTGGGAATACCAAATATAAAAATTTTCAGAATTTCGAGTTAGATCCTCCGGAGTGATCATGGCTTGCTTTCTAATACCTGTGGGGCTAGGATTGTTCCAATTTTTTGTTGTAAGTTTATAAGGATATGGTGCAATTCCGGCTATATACCCTAAATCTGCAAATTTTCTAAAAAAATTCTTTTTACTCACTATTATGCGCGTAGTTGTGAAATCAAGAAAGCAATTCTTTCCCCAGCCGCCCTTATCTTCTGAACTAAGCCTAATGATAATCTCTTCTTTGTTATTCTTTTTACACCACTCAATTAGTGCTCGAATTTTTTCAGAGTTGGGTTTGTCTGATATTTCATCTTTTGAAAATCTTAGAAACTGCTCAAAATCTCTCGGTGTCATCTATATAAATAAATTTTTGCCAATCACTATGTAAAGTTATGTGTGCTTAAAGTGTTTAAAAATAAGAGATTATGGAAGATGGTAATTCGCAGTCTATCCTCCAGGTGGTCTCGACCAGCCAATTCCAGCTGGAATATGTGAGAAGTTCGAAATCGCAAGCATGAATGTAAATGCCGTAAACACAAAAGGCCCGGTGAGAGCAGGTAGACCCCACATTCCGAAAAACCTTTGAAGAGCTGGCATCACTATAACAGAACAGGCAACTGTGGCAAGTACAGCCATAAGAAATGTTTGCCATGTTAGGGGGAGGAAGCTAGTCAGAGCTATCATCACAAGCACCTGATTAAATCCATGCAGCCCAATTCTGATCTCAGTCGTTGGTAATTTATTAAGAATTGCCAGGGCTGCCCCAATTCCAGAACCTATTAGTGCCATAACTCCGCCTAGATATAGAGGAGACAAGGCATCCCATCCAGCTGTAAAGGCATTTGTATACCATGGTCTCATTTGTGGATGAGCCCCAATAATGATAGGTGCTATTTCAAATGAGAGAGTCAGCCCAACTACCCAAAAAATGCCTGTCTTCCAGTTCTCGACAAAAGTAACCTGTGAAACGCCTTTTAATGTAGCAATAATAAACTCCTTGGCAGTCCATTTAAATTCCTGAACTGTAACCTGGATCGGGTTGCTGCTTCCTGAGATCAACTGCTCTGCTGGTCCTGGCGGTGGAGTAGATGGCCAAATTGCATGTCCATATCTCTTCGTAGCAAACATCATCGCCCAAGTCGTGAAGATAAAGGAGGATGTGAAGCCTGGGATAGACCACCCACCTCCAGTTGGGCTTTCTACAAACATATTACCCATCACATGAGACATTGCCATCCATGTTACTGCCGTGATAGCTGCACCGAAAACCGACAGGAAGAAGGTAGATCTATTAGCAAGTACGAAAGGACCGGACCAAAATGCCATACCAGTTAAAATTGAGTTGTAACCAAACAACCCGAATGTAACAAGCCCATATGGAGCTCCAAAAAGGATAGCCATGCCAGCCCCTATCAGCCCTGACAATGCCATCATGGCACCAGCTGTTCGTGATGCAAGAAATACTCCTGCGAGTATCAATATCCCGTTGATTGGAGAGCTGAACAGTGGGATTTCAGATATGCCATTGAACAGAGTATAGAAAAAGTCCAATGCCGGATTTCCAGTCGAATAGTTTGCGGCTCCTACAAGTACATCTAGGCCAAGCATCCATTGACATTTTTATGGAAGTAAAATAAAATGATTTATCCACGTAAATGGATTATATTGATGCAAGAGCGTATAAAACTAGTCGACGTCGACTGAATTTTTGTCAAGTGAATAATATGAAATATCTATCTGTCCTTAGCTATTAATAAGAACAAGATTTAACATACATAGGTTAATCAACACTACCAATGAACTTGCAGCATAATTTTTGCTACGTAATACCTATACTGATATAGCACAGCACCTAGACAGATCTGAATCTTCTAGCAATGTAAGCCTATTCTAGGCTTGCACCCTCTGAGAAGGAAGGGAGGCTAATGCAGATACCAAATTGATATGCAACTAGTTGAGACGGGAATGTGCAGGTCCATAACCTTGGATTGTGTATTTAACTTAGAATTTTTAGATGTTGGATGAGGGATTCAGGACGGGACAATTCAAGCCGATGAATGAGCTAATTAAAGAGATTCTAGTGGTACACATCATTCTACTATATGAATACCAATCGTGACGAATAATCTAATATATTAGAGTTGTATCAGACCCAAATGAGGATGATTGATAATGCTGATGAACTCATATTATCTACTTTAAGCAAGAATTCCAGGCAAGACATGAAAGAAATCTGGGATTTTCTTAGAGACCATGGATATGATTTAACTGAAGGGGAGATCGAATCTAGAATCGCCAAACTAGAAGAAGATCATGTAATAACTAGTTACACTATTTCTGTCGATACTAAGAAGATAAAGCGTCGAACTATACGAGTTGCGCTTGCGACATTCAAAATCTCACAGCATCTTTCAAGCAGACTCGAAGGTTTGAAAAAGTATTTGTCTGCTGCTCCTTTTGTATTATTCTCCGGTCGAACTAGGGGTGGTTACGACTGGATTTGTGTTCAGTCGTTCCTAACTGAAGAAATGGCTGACGAGGAGAGTGATATTTTTAAAAATTTGTTTGGGGATATTATCCAAACTTATGAGGTGTATGACTTTATGCCAACGAAGGATCCGGCTTTTGGTGTTCTCACATATACTAACAGTGAATATAGAAAATTTCTCGGCGAATGGACCCCTCCTTTTTTAGGAAGATAAAAGAATAGGCTCTAGGTATTGATAGATTTCACGGTTGCATTTTTGAAACGTATAGCTTCGTCGATTACAGTATGGATCTTTAATCTGATTCCCATTAGAAAGTTGATAATTTCGGCTCTTTGTCCAGGTTCAATTGTAGTTTGAACATCATCTATCAGGTTATCAATTCTAGCAAGTGTGACTCGAAGAGCCAAACAGGTCTTCTTGCCGATTCGGATTGCCTGATATGATTTGCGTAGATCCTTAGTATCTTCAAACAGGTCTTCTTTAAGAAGCGATTTGACCTCCCTTATCTGTTTGACCGTAAGGTCATTATTTAAAACGTGCTCTATTATTTGAGATTGTTTTTCTGTTGGTATACTTGTTAATTCTAAGGCTTGACTTACATTCAGTTTGCTTGCAATAATTCTGCTTTTGATTTCTTGAGGCAGCTTTAGCAATTGAATTCTATGTGATACATATTCCTCGCTCTTTCCTATCTTCTTTGCTAGTTCTGTTACTCCGCCCCATCCAAAGTCCATAACATATCTTCTAAATGCTTCTGCTTCCTCAATCGGATCCATGGATTTACGTTGTATATTTTCAGTTAATTGTATCTCGTAAGCTTGTTTATCGGACATTTCGCGCATCTTACATGATATGAAGCGCCACCTAAGCGATCTACATGCATGAAATCTCCTATGACCTGCAACAATTTCAAAACCATGAGTAAGTGGCCGAATTAATATCGGTTGAAGTAGGCCATGTTCTTTAATACTATTACAAAGTAGCATATTGTCTTCGTTAGAAATTTTTTGAGACCTATCCCTTAAAGAGAATTGGGATGGACGTATCATTTTTAGTTCTATATGCTCTACTATGCTAGTATCGAAGAATTGCATTATAGCGAAATACCACTCTTTATACTTATTCATTTCTGATGCAAATATATATTTTTTTTATATTATCATAATATAACTTGATTCTGATCGTGAAGGAACAAAATGGTCGAATTATTTAGCAAAAATATGCCATAACACAATATTCCAGGCCGAAATTTTGTAATTTATATCATATAGCTAGCGATCCTAATAAAAGCGTTAAGGCAATAATGAGAAAGGGCATTTAGGGGATTATTCAATCCCAGTTAATTCTTTTAGACAAAAATCTTCCTAAACTCGCTTACTCAAAGCACTTAGGAAGGAAATCAAAGTTGCTGCTATGACCTCTGAACTTGATGCCGTTGTTAATTAGTCTATCAGAACAGCGCAGATCTTACGAGTGAATTCAAAGGCACAGGTTGGGAGTTTTTCCCTATTTCGATCAGCCCCTTAAAGGATTGCATATACATAGATGAATTCCTAATGCTTTTAGGATAACCAATACACCGGCTGTGGTTCTTAATATTAGCTAATATTAGTTTATCAACAACATGACCGTACAGACTTGTAATGCAAGGAATGTTCACGCGAGAAGAGTTGGAAAGGTATTCATTGAATTTTCTTTGTGGCTTGTATAAAACAACTTTCGGTAATTTGAATGAAACTGCTAATGGGGTGGATATCTATTTTAAATCAGTCAGCCAGTCGGCATACGAAAGGCCAGCCCTCGGATTCAAAGCCGCAAACGAGATTATTATGGAACTCGTTCAGAATGGACTGATAGAGGCGCTCAGTACTGATGCAATAAGGTTAACATCAAGAGGCTTGGAGAAGTGTAGAAAAGTTTGTAGATAACTACATCTACTTAACATAATACGCAAGTTATCCACAACATATGTTTCTTTCTACAAGATGAGCCAGTAAAAATAGAGTCATTTGCTTCCGGATCATATGCCTTGGTCAAGTTTTTTGTTATCCTACGTTACCTAAATCAGTTGACTATTAATCTCTCGGAATATAGAACAGACGGTCAATAACTACCTCTTATTACATGATTGAATAATAAGGAATTATATTCCTTCTAACCTAAATAAAAAATTATGAATTCTATTTGCACATAACTAAAATGAATTAATCCAAACCCACCGATCAAGTGTTAAAGGCTGCTCTGTATCTGTGATTGAATGTCAGTGCGCTGATACCCTCTTAACGGTTAGATATAGATTTACTGGGAACGAAATGCCTTCCTGTTATTTGTTAACATCCAATGGTATCAATTGGTACGACTCATCATTATGTATTAATCATTAAATTTTTGGGATCCGATCATAGCCCTTTTTATTTTTGGAACTATTTGATTAATTTCGAAACTGGACTAGGCCGTTGATAGCAAATCTTTCACCGATTTGAACATGATTAGGATCATTGCTACCTCAAGAAAGCCGTCTATAACAAGATATTAATCATTAGGCCATGTAGAAACCATTGATTATTACAGTAATATTGGTTTCAGACTGGTCTGCGATATACTACAGAACCTAATCATTACTACAGCTATGGTCCAAGTGCAACATCTCCACTCTGTTTTGTGCCAATGTCATAGGCTTCACTTATATCCTTCACAAAGATCTTGCCATCGCCAGCAGAACCTGTACTTAGAGTTGTTAGAACGTCTTGTACTATCGGTTTCACTAACGTGTCAGGAACCATTACTACAAGTATGGTCCTACTTCCGAATTCTGGGACGTATGTACGTCCTGTGCTATATCCTTCAACGGTTCTATGTTCTACTGCTTGGTGTTTTGCCTTGCCCCTGCCTTTAATATCATAAAACATAAGACCACCTACTTTGTGTTTGTAAAGAATATCGTTTACATCATTTAGCCGTTCGTGTGGAAAAACAATGTCTATCTGCTTCATACTGCAAATGTACCACTAGAATTAGATAAACATTTTAAGCACTATTACTTGTTAATCCTTCTTTTGTGAATTTAACGTTCCAATTGCCAGCTCTGCATATCGTCTTTTAGGTTTTTGATTCGTGCGTGAAAGGTCTCCTGATGACAATCCCGCGTATTGGTTACTATTCTGCTTTGTTAATAGTCATCGAAATTGGGGATATTAACAGATTTCCTGATTCTCATCATTTATATTCATATGCTGGATCAATACCATCGCTATGCGAATCTTTTGATACAGTACTTTCCGTCTCTACAATCCAGCCGTAGGCGATGATTACCCTGCCGGCTTACCACCGCCAAGGTGGCCTTGAGATTTTATCCCGCCAGCTACAGTCATATTCTTTGCTGCACCACTAGTGGAATTGGTCATATTGCTTTTTGTCAAATTGGATCCAGCGCCGCCAGTCGAATTCCCCTGTCCATTTACTGTCAGAGTACAGATCCATACTGAAGCAATTTCGATTAGCAATATTATCGCTGTTAACGCGAACGTCGTTTGTTTGTTCATTATAAGTCGATATAGCTATTTCCATATAAATATTTTCCATTTAATTATACTGTAATAAACATCTATGATGTTGAGTCATATAACACCGTCTCTTCCATATTTTTGAAGGTGTTCATAAGAAATGGAACAACCGATTTAGGAAAGTTATTAGCAATCTTGCTGTTGGAAAATCATCTATTTACTTTTTACCGTCATTTTTATCCCTATTAGGAAAAATAATAAAGATAATTAGTGTGCCTTAAATAACTGGCTTAAGTCCATATGATTGTATTCACAAGTTAGGAGATTAGCACCTTTTGAAGCAATCTGAATCGCTCTTTTTACTTGTCGTTATTTTGGTTGCAATCTATACAATCAGAAGATCTATTTTTGTACTAAGCATGACTGAATGACTGCTCTCTAGTCTAAACCTTACCGTATGCATTATGAAACACTACCAAACATTCAC
This sequence comes from Nitrososphaeraceae archaeon, assembly GCA_025935105.1. Taxonomy (GTDB): domain Archaea; phylum Thermoproteota; class Nitrososphaeria; order Nitrososphaerales; family Nitrososphaeraceae; genus Nitrosopolaris. The sequence continues at coordinate 3,612 of JAICVW010000050.1, read as the reverse complement.
TTATAGATTGGACTCGTACAAAAGTAAGCTGTATCTTATGTAAATTTCGATCTATTTGTGATTCAACTATCTTCCGGTAACTAACAACATTTGAGTTAATTTAAGATCAAGATAAACCATGGCATATGTAAGTCTATATACTAGTTATTCAGTCAAAATACCACAAATACAAATTATGAAGAATAAGATACTTTCAGTTCAAAATATTGGCATCGAAAATCTCGGTACATTAGGTGAATTAATTCATTCAGATGGTTATCAGGTTGAAAATGTAGAAGCTCAAAAAGAACACATGCCACCTAATCCAGAACAATATGCAGCCATAATTATTCTTGGAGGACCAATGGCAGTATACGATAAGCTTGAGTATCTTGAAAGGGAACAAGAGCTAATAAGACAAGCCCTAAAAATGGAAACTCCTATAATGGGAATTTGCTTGGGATCCCAATTAATTGCTCAGGCTATAGGAGGAAACGTTTACAAGGGCCAAAAAAAAGAAATTGGGTGGTCCAACGTAATGATTAATCAAGCAGGGTGTAAGGATCTGTTTATGGGTTCTAAAACTAATAATATCAGAGTATTTCAATGGCATAGGGACACTTACGATCTTCCATCTAACACAGCTATCCTCGCATCTTCAGATCTGTACCCCCAGGCGTTTCGATTCGGTAGCGCCATTGGGATACAATTCCATGTTGAGATAGATGATAAAATGATACGAATGTGGGCAGAGGAGTATAAACAGGAATTGAAACAAGAAGGAATAGAGATGACAGAACTTTTAGGTCAAAGAGAACATGAAATGAAGAATCTATTTGGAACTTGTAAGTTGATGTACTCTAACTTTTCCAAGCAAATTAAAAATAAATGGATGTACCACTGAAAAGCAAAATCTCATGCAGCAGTTACATCTTCAATCGGTAATTTATTTCATCACATCCAGAACGAATTTGGCTCAATCCAGAAATTATCGAACAGATATTTATGCATGTTTATCTGTTACTAAATTAATGTAATGAAATAGTTTATAGATCCCCTTCTCAATTATATAATATTACATGGCACAAGCTACAGCAACAGGTAAGCAAAGCTCCAAGATCTACGATTATCAAAAAATAGCTAATAGAAAAATTGATTTTGCCACAGCTGGTTTGCAACCTTTCATTTTCAAAGATATTACACAAAATGTTTCACGAGAGAATGCTCTTACTATTGCTGAGTTTATATTGGCCATGAAAACTGAAACTAATGTTTCGGACGCTTATAGATCACTTCTAATTAAGAAACTGTGTCTTTTTTTCAAGATTTAGTAGGAATAAATTGTTTATACATATGGGACGAGAGGAAGTTTTGCATTATCTAGATAGTTCTCGAAAACTTGATACATCAGATCCATTGCATAAATGGATTGGTACTTATAATCTAGGAAGAACTATACCGATTAGGTTTTTTAAATGGTTATATCATCCTAATGAAGATTCAAAAAAGAGGAAAATACCAGTTCTAAGCCTTATTGTGACGGAACCCACGCAAAAATAGGATTCAAGGCGGAGGCAAAGGATATAAAAGTTTCAGAATAGACACTTACCTGAAGTATACCATTCTTCTTTGCAAGTTGGTATTCCATTGTCCTTCAAACCTATTACACGCCTCGAATCCAATTAGGCATTTGATTCCTCAGGTAAAACTTCCTAGGCCTGCATCTCATACTCTACACCCAGAGAATGGTCATTCTAATAAATCATACCGCACATATTTTTTGGCTAGAATTTCTCTAGTAATTATATAATATTCCACATCCTATACAGAGGCAATAATACTCTTTAACGATAAAGATAAGTACCATGCCTTATACTATGCTTTGTTTCCTGTTTTTAACACTGTTACAGCAGTTGTTTTTGACTAATTATTTTCTTATCAAAGAGAAAATTACTACTGGTGTTATTCAAAATACTAATGCTTTTTCGATGGCTTGCGTCGATTCTATTAACTCAAAGGCTTGCGCTGGCGTGATCCTTGGTTAATCACTGCTACACGACTAGTAATCAGATTCCTCATTTTGGTTTCCGAATCAGCATACTACTTTTATTTCATAGGTTGGTTCTGCTCTCGTTGCAGGAGACCTTGTCGGCTCTCCTGTCCTTACATCAAATTTGGAACCGTGCCAGGGACACTCAACTTCATAGCCTTCAAGTGTACCCTTTGCAAATGGGCCACCTACATGGGTTCCCAATAGCCTAGTATTTTCCTCAACAGAATTCCGCAACCCTTGATTCTTTTAGAATTCCTAATATCTCCAATATTGGCTTTGGAAGATAACATTGACTACCTCTGTACACTAACACCAAACTCTTTTTCATCCTGCTTCCATCCTGTGATTTTGATCAGACATATTAGGGACCTATTCATATATCGGTTCTTTGCCATCCTTGCAAAAAATATCATAAATTTTTTGAATATAACCATCGTCTCAGCAATCGACTCAACAGAGGCATTGCGAAAGATACTGATATGGTAGTTCATGGAGCAGGTCGCGTGCCAAATTTGGAAGAACTAGATTTAATGGTAGCAGGAGTAGAACATGATAGCAGAGGTGTGAAAGTTAATGAATATCTACAGAGTGTTTCAAATCCTACTGTATATGCAGCAGGAGATGTCGCAGCTAGTGGGGGTTTACCACTAACGCCTGTAGCAAGTTATGAGGGAAGTATAGTGTCGAACAACTTAACCAAAGGAAACACTCTTAAAACCAATTATAGTGGCTTGCCTAGCGTAGTCTTTACAACCCCGCCACTTGCGTCAGTAGGAATCCAGGACGATGAGGCCAAACAAAAAGGTATTCGATTTAGAATAAAGTATGAAGATACATCTAATTGGTATTCGTCCAGACGAGTGGGTGAAACCTGTTCTGGATTTAAGGTGTTAATTGAGGAAGATAGCAATAGAATAATTGGGGCTCACATACTAGGTCCACATGCTGAAAAAGTTATAAATATATTCTCAATAGCTATTCGCTTGGGACTCACTACAAAGCAACTTAACGATCCTATATTGTATTCATATCCTACTAATTCCTCAGATGTCATCTATATGTTGTAAGCCTTTTACTAAAACCGATCAGTATATTTACCATCATAATGGATTTTCCCTTCTGTAACTACACGCTAGTTATAATAATCAACACGCAGGATCTCAGATAGCTTTGTACCTTATGCTCAAGTAGTTGCCTCTCAGCAAGCTTTAACTTCACCTTTCCGGATTCATATTTGTCTATATATATTTGGGATGTTAATAATGTGAATTGAAGAACCGTTGTCTTATAATGAATTAGTAGTTTCAAGTCCGTCTACATTTCCTTCATGTTGTGCCTCAAGGTACATAGATACCAGGAGAATTTGATAAACGGTCGCGCGCGCTCTGCTGTCTAGAAATGATTATTCCTATAAAATTTGCGTTGGGACGAAACGTATCGCAGTCCCAACAAATTGGCCCCAGGAAGTGACGCCTGGAACCAGTGATTGCTGTTGAAGTCGTCTAATCAAGATATGCCGGAGTAAATATGCTTTTCCCATATTCATTGGACCTCTTGCGTAATTGAAAGCTTAAAGCTAT
>JAICVW010000591.1 GCA_025935105.1 Nitrososphaeraceae archaeon | reverse complement strand
TGAAATCGAATCGCGATCATGCCTTTCAAGAGTTAGCCGTCCTAGACAATTAATCCGCAAGAGCGGGTGAGCGGGGAGCATGTACATAAAACCAACATTCAGTTCCGTTACTATTTTTCATTCTACTATGCGGTCTTCTTTTGAAGGTAAGAATTTATAATATTTTCAAGAATGAATGCAATAACATGTATTTCATATATCTATACATTATCAGTATAAGTGAAGATTTTTATATTTATCATGAGAAGATATAATAAATATGATGGAGATTGCAGATAAGGACAATCATCCATGTTATGTTGTTCCAGAGGTTACGCTGAGGGTCGAAAATCTCTCTAAAGTATATGCATCTTCTATGGGCAGAGTAGTTTCTCTGAGAAATGTTAGTTTTACCGCGAACAAGGGAGAGTTTGTCTCTATAGTAGGTCCCTCAGGCAGTGGGAAGTCTACATTATTGAATATGATAGGAGCGCTAGACAGGCCTACATTTGGCAAAGTCTTCATTGATGGAATCAACATCTTCTCTTTAAATGACTCTCAAATCGCGACGATGAGAAATAATACGCTGGGATTTATCTTCCAGTCTTATAACTTGATTAATAGGACCACAATAATAAAGAACGTGGAATTTCCTGGAATTACGGGTGGCATGAGTGGTGGTGATAGGAGACGTCGTGCTATGAAACTCCTTAACTTTCTTGGAATTGCAGACAAGGCTTTCTTCAAACCTCCTAACTTGAGTGGGGGTCAACAACAAAGAGTAGCAATTGCTAGAGCACTTATGAATGACCCAAAAATAATACTTGCTGATGAACCAACAGGAAACCTCGACACAAAAACTGGAAGTGACGTTTTCAATTTACTGAAACTTCTGTCAAGGGAGTTTAAGAGGACTGTAATTATGGTAACTCACAACCCTGAACTCTCTGCAACGGACCGGATAATCCATATAAGAGACGGGATGATTGAAAAAGAAGTGGTAAATTCAACAAATAGCAAGAAGAATCTCATATTAAGTAAATAATAATCAATGTTTATTTGGATGGCTACTCCAAGATGCTAAATAAGCTTGCTTTCTAGACGCACTACTTGCAAATACAGTTATTTTGACTCAGCTAACCTGAGCACAGCCTTCAAATTATCACTATCACTTCTTTCTTCGTCCACGGGAGTTTCCATTATCATAGGCAAATTTCTCAGATGTTTGTTTTTTAACAGCGCAGCAAAGCCTGCATTACCAATCTTTCCTAGACCTATATGCTGGTGGCGGTCAGTTTTCGAATTTAGTTCATTTTTTGAGTCATTCATATGCAAGACCTTTAGCTCTTTTAATCCTATGACAGAGTCGAATTCATCTAAGGTCTTGCCGACGTCCTCTTTATTGCGTAGATCGAAACCAGCTGCAAAAGTATGACAAGTATCTAAACATACACCAAAACTTCTACCGTCTTTTAGCTTATCAAGTATAGCACTGATCTCTTCAAACTTACTTCCTACACTATTGTTTTGACCAGCCATGTTTTCTAGCAAGATCTGAACTTTTTTTGTTGTACTTGAGCGCTTTAGATGTGACCGATAGCTCTTACCATTAATATCGACTGCTCTGTCACATGCATTGACGATTTGCTTAATCCCATTATCAACTCCTTTACCCAGATGGCTACCAAGATGTATTACGAGATATGGTACACCTAGTTCACTACACCTTTGCACCTCTCCTGCTAACGTGTTAACCGATTTCTCGTATAGCTCTCCACCGGGTGCTGCTAAATTAGGAAGATATGGCATGTGTGCTACCACAGATTCGTAAGAGATTCCGCTTTTTGCCAATTTTGATTTAAAATTATTTACATCTTCTTCTTCAAGCGGTTTCGCAGTCCAACCCCTAGGGTTCCTAGTAAAGATTTGAAAAGCACTGCATCCAATCTTCAATGCATTGTCAACCGATTTTGAAATCCCGCCAGAGATAGAGACGTGAAAGCCGATGCGTAAATTCATTTACTCATGGATCAGTCTATGCCAAGGATTTAAGAATTCTGCCACTTGGATCCTTTGAATGGAACTGCCATTAGACAAGCCTTTCCTTCCCCCCTTCGTTTAAGTTCTCTCTAAGTTTTGTTACGATAATTGCCTTTCGAAGCTTGAAACAAATGGATCTTGTTGCTCACAATTAATTGCAGCACTCGATAATGAATAAGCGTGTTAGAAAGGGTAAGATTTCTTACTTCCAAACTTGAACGCCAGTTTCTAGTTGCCAATTGGGAGTCCTCTTCAAGTTCTCAACGACCACCTCTACTCTACTGCAGGCGAGATCCGATTGCTACTTGTTCGTTGCATCTGTGATTAAGCTTTGTTGATCTACTATGTGTGCTATCCAGCGCTTCATGCAGGTCAACACGTAGACACCTATCACAAACAAATGCCTCATACCCCAACGTGTTTCCAGAACCCGGTGGTTCAACTCGTTGATTCGGACTAAAGCTGTAGGGGGCATTCGTTGGTTGTTCAACTCGTTGATTCGGACTAAAGCTGTAGGGGGCATTCGTTGGTTGTTCAACTCGTTGATTCGGACTAAAGCTGTAGGGGGCATTCGTTGGTTGTTCAACTCGTTGATTCGGACTAAAGCTGTAGGGGGTAGTT
>JAICVW010000196.1 GCA_025935105.1 Nitrososphaeraceae archaeon | reverse complement strand
CTGAGTGATGATTATTCAAGAATGACTATTCTTAATACCATAAGTGAATTGATAGATAAAGGACTGATATTGCCGAAACAAGACAAAATCAAGAAGGGAGCCTATCATCTATACGTTAATTATCAAAATATAATATATTCAGTAAAGGAAGATCTCGAAGTATTCAAGGTTTACTATGGTGAACTTTTAGATAATGCAGTTCCTATAGCGAAGAATATGTTATTGAATAATAAAAATGGCCCCGAGAGGTTTTTAAAATTTTATTCCCTGCTACAGGCACTTCTGGGACCTTATAAATATCTGTGTACAACGTACATTACTTCAGACTTATTTCTGTGGGATCAAAGACCACTGGATGACTATACATTACATAGAAAGTTTGCATTATTTTTCAAGACTGCAAAGGAAATACATGCCAAACTAGTTAAGGTGTGGTCTGCTGCTGGCTCTGACTCACTTGATTCTCCTGCAAATTATCTTTTAAACAACGTTGGCTTTGTACTTAATGAATCACATATTCTTAACATGTTAAAGTTATTCGAACAACATGGATTAAGTGTTTGGGCTGAAGGAGTGATTGATGTACTTTGGAAGATGAGTTATCCTATTCTGCCCCTCGTAGACCCATCTTATAATGAATATCTTAAGAAAGGAATATTAGAAGATTGGAGAAAAGTTTTGGAAAATAACCCAGAATCAGGCTATAAACCAAAAACCAAGCGGTTACGATTTGACCATTGAATTTGTTTGGTTGTCAGGAACTAAGGGCACAGCTATTATAGAGTTGAATCAGTGCAATCTTTTTAGTTTAGTTTTTTCTTCTAACGCCTCTGGCTTAATATGTGCTAGTAAAGGGTTTTGTTGTATCATTGACATAATCTGATTGAACTGCTTATTCATCTCTTCACGCATTGTGTGCAAATCTTGTTCGTGTTTCTGTTGAATATATTGAGCCTCAATCTCTTTATCGATTCTGAGTTTTTCTAGCTGCTTCTTTATCGCTTCCTGTTCAATTATTTTATTTGCAAGATGAGACTCTAACTGTTCCACCTTGGGAACATCTTTTAGTTTTTCCTCATATTCTACTATCTTCTTCTTCAATCTGTGCTCTTCATTTATGGTTAAAGCGTCTATGGCTTTCATATATTCTAATAGTATCTTTTGCTTTGACTTCTCACTATCTTTATCATAATAGACGTTATCTAGCTTGACACTATGCCCCATCATTAGCTCCTTGAATGTATACGCAACGTCGGAATTCATTAAAGCAGTATTGAAAAACCTCCTCAAACTATGATCAGGCTGTAGTTCTGTAAATGGCAGACCAGCTTTCCTTACTAGGAAACGCATTTGCTTGCTTAAAGATCTAGCCGATGGCGATATTGGATTGTTTGTTTTCCTTGAAAAAGTGGCAAATTTGTCACGGATTAGCCAAGATTCAGCTGTTACCTTTTCACCCTGTGATTTGCGACATTTCAAATATTCATCAAGACTAGTTAAAAATTCAGGAGTAACCAGAGTGGAATAAACAGAATCCTTACTCTCTGGATACACTGCTACAATACCAATCTCACTATCTAGCCTTTTGATTGATTTGACTTTTAAGCTCGGAATGGCTCCGACCCTAACACCACTCGAAGCCATTAACAAAATAATACAACGATCTCTTGGATCAGCTATAGACAACAGTTTCTTTATTTCTTCTTTTGTATAGGATCTGTATGAATTTGTTACATCATCAGGATATAACTTACTAATTTTTTTCCAAGGCAATGGTATCTCATTGAATTCTAGGAATGATTTAACGCCGCTAAGATAGAGCTTTATACTATTAACAGACAATTCTCCTCTTCTTGGTTTACCTGCTGAGGATTTCGCTATCCTCTTAAGGTGTATAATGTAGTTTAATATCATAGTTTTAAGCTGTTCCGCAGAGTTATTCATTTGTATTAATTGATCTGGGTTTACTTTATGGAATTTGCAAAACAATGATAGATGAATGGTATATGCTTCCAATGTACTTTTTGATTTAAGGCTCTCCAGCCAGAAAATGCAGGAGTTATATTCTTGTAACTGCAGTGTTTCCATTTAATGACACATAGAGTAGGACACTAATAAGGATACTAAACAATATACTTAATATCAATTAATAGGAGATCATAGAAATTTGGTTCAAAATCTAACAAGGCTATTCTAGGATCATGATATGTATAAACCTCAATCTTTTTGTTGGTGTTAGCTTGGGTGCTTTCTATTCCTATTTTGAATGTGGTAGTGATGTCTACATCATCATCTACAACTAATATTCTCTTCCAATATCGATCCTTATCTCCTTTGGTAACTAGATTAGCAGTAGATGATTTGCCAATCTCCCTGAATTCTTTTGTCACATTCCCTTTTCACTACGCAATCCTTCCACCTATCTAATTCTTCGGTGTCCTTAAAATTGCTTATGTAACTACGCGCCCCAATATGTCATGTTATCATTCATACACTACTGTTCCCGAGATTTGACAATTTTATGTCTATTATAGTTGGTCCTGGATCGAATTATCCATTCTTCTAATTACTGGTTTATCGGCATAATACACGAATCGAGTGTGTTTGTTGCATTCTGAACAAACGTCTGGTTTAGTTCAGGCCCAACGCCTTGAGTGTTATTAAGTACTAATAGATTCGGAGTATTGGCTACCGTTACCATCCTATCTACAAGAACATGATTGAGACATGCAATTACTTGATTTGGATTGTAAAGAGGTTGGCCCTGCTGAGGCGGTATTTGTAGTGAGGGCTGCTGTTGTAGAGGATATTGCTGCTGAGGATATGGTGGTTGTTGTATCTGAGGTTGCGTATAAGGACTACTTGTATAACCGTTAAATGGTTCGCAATATCTGCTAGGGCTTCTATGATATCCATCAGGACATCTTGGTAACCCGCCATAGGAGGTCACTAATTCACAATTCCCATCAGGAGCCATATGGGTACCGTTGGGACATCTGGCAAACACCTGATGTTGTTCTATGGTAGAAGAAATCAGATCAAAATAACAAAGTGGAATGAAAATCAGAAAAACTAAAACAAGTCGATTTACAGGTATCATATCTATTTATGTATATAAGAAGGAAATTAAAAGATTTTAGAAAAAGTGTTTGTACAATTATTCCTATCAGATAAAAATTTAGATTCGGTATGGTTACACAAGCGCCAAGTGATAATTTTACTCAATTCTGGAAATCACATACGCCATCGTATATGCAACGCAGTAGGCAGAATGGGTGAATTCTTGGGAACATCCAAAAACAATCGAGGTAAAATAGAAGATAATCAATATTTCCTGGGATTTGTGTTAAGCAGATTATGCTTGAGGATGGATAAAGTCCTGAATCAGCGCGCTGTTTAGGACATGCTTTTGCGAGTATCCTGGTGTCAAAGATGGGATATTTTAAGCATTCATGAATTTATGAATAGGGCGAGGCAGTTTGAGGAAAAAATGATATAACCAAACTAAGGTGACAAAACCAACGAAAGACAATGTCGTTGGAGTATGGTTGACCATACCCCATTACCAACCACTCTACTTCTTTTTAGCGGCCTTTACCGGTTTCTTTGCTTTTGTTTTAGTCTTTTTAACCATTCCTAATACCAAATATGTTTTATTGATTAATAAATTTACCGAGGTAGACTAGTCGTACCCAGGTGGTGAGTCGACCGACATACGCCTTTCTATGAAAGATGCACAGGTGACGTAGTTGTTATTGTGATTCGTTACTGGAGTGGAGATAATTCGGCTGCTGGTCACGATTCAATCCTCTATAGGTTCAATGGGTCATCGAAATTCTGGTTCTGTAACGTAAAACACCAAATTTTCGTTAGCAGTATGTTCATAGCGGGTAAATTCGGTGCTGTCGTAATTGCCTCATGGTTTCTGAGTGACATGAGTCTTTGGATTGCAGGGAATGTAGTCTTCTTGTCGGTCATTGTTATGCTAAGACCATTTACTACACCACGTATGATTAATGCCAAGTGTATCAAATGCGGTACCCACTTGCATGTCACTGAACTAAGATGTCAATTGTGCGGGGGAACATTCACCTTCGGGAAGTAGGCTCGATATTTCTCATTCCCCGCGTGAATAATTTTTCGGGTAATTTGAGTCGTCCAATCGGCGCGAATTCCTAATGATGAGCATTCAGGAGACATAATTAGTATGGGCCAGTCTATGAACCCCGTACTCGAAATTGCATTTTCCGGCTAAATAACCATCCTCAATTTGCAGAACGATGGGTTCCACTTGTGTCTTTAGTGTTGTATTAAACATTTCTTTTATATTGCTTCCTCCTGTTACTCCCTTAATCGTCGTACAGCATCAGCTTGTTGTGAGATGATTATTTGCATTAAACAATTCATATCGTTCTCTGTCCCTGTCCCTATATTCTCGATTCCACGTCGTAACACAGCCATGATCTCGTCATCTGGCGATGAAATTACTTCGAGCTCCTTATGGTCGTGCTGAGCCTCACTTCGATAGTGGTCGAAGATAAGATCCATGTTATACCAGGGTGGGTCTGGTGCTGTCTGTATATTATACTGGTGAATGGCAGAGTCTAATCTACAAATATGCCAATCTGTATTACCATGTATGATATCCATAATACTATTTTTCAGTGTTGTGATGAACGACGCCACTTTTTGGTTGTGATCCTCCTCAAGTATCTCAATCTCATTCAGAATCCTATTAACGTTCCAATAGGCATCACCCAAATGACTCTTGGCCTCGTGGTATCGTTTTGGTGATTTTATAATGGCTATTATATCTGTATACAACGGCATAAAGGCGTGAGGGTACGTTCCTCTATCGGTTGTTAATCCGGCAGTCGAGGTTAACCAACGATTGAATACATCATCCTTTATCCGGTTGTAATGTGAGGCGAGCTCTGTTTGTCTTTTCTCCCGGGTATCGCTAAAAAAATGATGCCTCCTGTGGCCATTGCTGCAACAGTTGGAATGGCGGTTACAAATTTTACCCAATCTGTAGGTAAATGAAAGTATGCAGGAAAATACGAAAGCAAGGAAGCTAATACGCCAACTATTACTGGCGCAAAAATAGCGACGGAGACTCTTTTCATATGAACCAGAGTTTGGTATATTATATTTAATCATATGGCACCAACAATACCTCCTCCTACGTGTTTTTCCATTCACTTATTATATGGCGCCAAGCTATAAACCATTGAATCATTCCTAACAGTATCGAGGTCCACTATACCTAACCATGCCCATTTCGGTCTAAAAAAAGGTATAGAAAAATAAAGGCTCTCCTTCTACTTCGATTTCAATTATGGATTTGTTGCTATTTCTGTAGGGATATAGAGTGTTTCTTTCCCTGAACCTACTCTTTGGATTTTTAACAGCCTGTGTCCTTCTTTCAGTTTTGCTACGATCAATCGAGCTGACATTTTACCTACCTCAAAAAATTTTTCTGTTTCATTTTTGTTATTTGTCTCAGCTACTATAAACCTGATTTTCTCTACTGGTTCGCCCTTATACATTCTTTCTATTTTGGTAATACCTTTTTCTTTTTCTGGCATGAATTTTAATGCCTTTTGTTCCCCTGTCACCATATTGATGTACTTATTACTTAAGATTTCGTCTATTTCGTCGAAGTAATTGTTTGTTTGATTTACAACAGTCATGTATCAAATATATTCTTCGATAGCTATAAATGTTATGAATGGTGCATTTACACCATTATAATATGACAAAATCAAGGATGAAAATAAAAAAGATGAAGAAGACATATGAAACACTGAGAATTGAAACTGAAGTCAAGCGACAATTAGCCTTGGCTTGCCCAAAAACATCTACGTACAGTGAATTCTTACGTCAACTACTTAATAAACAGAACAAAGAGAATGAG
>JAICVW010000385.1 GCA_025935105.1 Nitrososphaeraceae archaeon | reverse complement strand
CTGTCTTGATACAACCCGCAATCGGGTCATTCTGGAGGCCTTGCGCTACCGCAATTGAGTCCGAAAGCACGGTCACTGCTGTGAGTCCGGCTACGGCAAAGGTTGATACTATAAGCAAGGCCACGACTGCAACTCTTTGGGAAATATTTGTCTTTAACATGCCAATCTCACCTATTTAACCCACTCAACGGTTCCCATCATACCATAGTCCTCGTGGAATAGCAGATGGCAGTGATAGACGGTTTTTCCTACAAAATCATAAGCTGGTATCCTAATAACCACATTCCCATGAGTTGGAATCACAACTGTATCTTGTCTTCCGTCCGCGTTATATGGTTTTCCATTAACTGACATTACCTGAAAATCATTCGTATGAATATGCATTGGATGGAAATTACCGGATGGTACCGGGTCGAGGTTTACGAACTTCCACTCCTCTACAGTTCCAAGTTTAACTTTTTCATTTACTTTGTTAGGATCAAACGTCTCGTTATTTATCGTGTATATCCAATCTCTGTCGTCTGATTGCAAATAAAGGACTCTATGAGCAGCAATGGTGGCATTACTTAGGTCTTTCCATTTACTAATACTACTACTATTTGCAAATGGGGGTAAAGTTGTTGGAAGACTTACAGGTTTCACATTTTGGTTACCTTGTACATGTACAGTCGCAGCGATTGTACCGTAAGGATGATCATTATATGTGTCGTTAATAAGTCTTAATGGAATAGATCCTGGGCCTTGCCCAGTCACTAATACATCAAACCGCTTTCCAAAAGGAAGAAAAAGAGTACTATTTTCCCGTACCTTCCAAACCGGATATCCATCTTCTGCTATAATATGGAATTTGTAGCCAGCGAGTCCGACTGTGATGTAGCTTTCAGAGTTCATGTTTATAAGACGCCATAACTGAGTCTCTCCTGATTTAATGTTGACCGTTGGATTGACTTCTCCGTTAACGGTTAATCTTTCATGACCTGTAAGTGTATTACTCATATTATGCGTAGTCGAGAATAAAGGGTCCCATGGATAATCTTTCATTTCAAAGGTGTGTGTTGTGATATTCTGTAACGGCTTTGGCAATAACTTTTGTAACCCTTCAACAATAATCAACCCAGTCAGACCATCATTAACTTGTGAATACGTAAGCCCATGTAAATGGGGATGATACCAGTCAGTACCTAGAGGATGATCTTTTGGAATATAGAAACTATAATGCTGTGTCTTGCCAGGACCAACTTCAAGAAATATATTATCAGCATTATTCGCAGGAGACACATGAAATCCATGCCAATGGAGATTGGTAGGCTCATTGAGATTATTTATCAAATTAAGTTCAATTCTATCTCCAGGATAGACATGAAAAGTTGGCCCTGGAAGAGAACCATTATAAAGCTCAGCAGTGATTGGCTTGCCGTCAATCGTCCCCGCTTGATAAGCTGCTACGAGGGTAGTTTTCAAAACACCGTTTTTACTCCATACATCTATTGGCTTTGAGAAATTCATCCCAGGGAAAGGCGTAGATTGAGGTTGGTTTTCTAATGCAAATGCCTGCTTTTGGACGAAGAAGGAAGTGGTACCGATACTAGATAAAAGTAGGCCTGCAAAGATAACCAATGACACAAAAGAACTTAAAGAAAGGTATCTTTCTTTTTTCATATTATCCCCTTAGGGATATGGATACTAATTTTTAACCTTTGTGGTGATAAACTGTTAATGGAGTTTGGTGCATCGTTGCATTGCTCACCGTTCTATTGATATGGTTTGACCTTATAGTATTACCTTAGGCGAAATCGCGTTATTTATCGTGATTAACTGGCGTATCTATAATGAATCGTTTGTAAGATGTGGTAGAGATTTCCAAACATGGGCAAAGAGACGGTACTAAAAGCATCGGCATACAGCCTGTTTATATCGCAAAATAGAACACAAAATGGAATTATATAATACATGCAGTATAGTTATCAAGAAGGCAGAGTTTGGCCTAAACATTGAGTGCATGCAGTCAAGAGGAAATCATCGAACCTATTTTGTTGTACTTGTCTTATACTCTAAAATTTCTCTCGCGACCTTCGCAAATTATCTTTCTACTCGCTACGTCCAAAACAGATACTCCATATAGCTTGAGTAAGCGCTCTATAACCGTACCAGCGGAGTCAGGAGATTTAACGAATAAAGATCTCAAGGCACTGAGTCATCGATTTTGTGGCAGGCTTTCACGGCACAAAAATCATGCCACTGAAAGATCAACTAGAATTAATCCATTTTAGCTATTAACAAAGAATTAATTAAAACCTTCTGAGAAGAGTTCGTAAGATCTTGATTCAGTCGAGAACTGATCTAGTCCTGCCTTACGGAGAATTGCATTCATGGTATCTGGGGACATTCTTACCGTTCGTGCAACATCCGATATGTATTCCTTCATGGCATAACTCTATGACTAGCCGTTCCCGTTCTCTTTCTGAAGTTAACATATACTCGGAGACAAAAGATTACCTATCAGCACAATTCTTTATATAGCTGGCATTGTCTATATTGTGGGATGATATCCCGGGCTTCTCTTGGTATAGTCTCAAGTATCGGAGCGTTGCTACTGTTCGCGATTTGGCCTAACATCTTGCCGTTACAACAACACCTCGCCATGGCACAAATTATACCTGGCGCTGCACGAGCACCTACATTTGGCTCTGTACCAGCTAATACAACAGCAGCCCATGCCGCTAATATTACAGCAGCAGGAGCACCAGATCCAGGAGACCCAGCCGGTGAAGAGACGGTGCCACATTGGTACGGCGGGACTCCGTGTCATGATGAAATCGAATTGAATTGCGACAAATGAACGAAGTTATGGTTGACCCAAAATTTCGATTTTCCTTGATAACTTTAAGAAGATTAACACGAGTATGAATGGAAAGCCATAATCAGGGCGGATATAAACATGTCGTGACGAATATAAACTCCATATCAAAAAGTACTGAAGCGGATGCTAAAGGCGCATTCATCTTCTTGCCAGGATGAGATAATCGAAGAGCTAAACGATTGAGTACAAGGCGATTATCCGGGATGTCGTCTTCAGTTCAACATTCAAGGAGTACGGAGATAAAGCTGAATAGTTGAAACTTCATGCTTCTGTGGATTTGGCCGATGCGCTCGAGGCGGCTAGACGGATCGACTATGTGGGCGGGGATCCGACCGTGAAGGTTAAAGACGCCGAATATTCCCAAGATTCTAGGAGGATGCCCGTGATTGACTTGAAACAAGAACAAGTAAACATCAAACACTACAAAGAGAATCAGTCAAGCGGAACGCTCTGGCGAATTTGCACTTTCGCAAGCATTAAGGATGGTATCGTACACGAACAAGATCATGAAATAGATCTGATAGGCGCCAACGGCTAACGATGATAATTGACAAGCTGGGCATATTAACTGACTAAAAACCCATAGTCAGGGCAGATAACTGTTCTCGCTGTTGACAAAGGTATGTCGACTAAGGAAGATCACGTACTTCTAAAAAGAAGTACTTGCATGTAAACAATATATCGGTATAATAACAACAATTAATTTACATTTATCGTGAATTGTTTAGTTTCAGGTGTTATTGGATTGTAGAGAATTCCATATATCGTAGTGTTAATAACATAAGTTCCTGCTTGTTTAAAGGTATAAGGTATGATAACGACACCTGTAGTAGTATGCAGCGGTTGGTTTGGATATCCTGCTTGTGATGATAACTGAAAGACTTGTTTGCCATCCTTCATAATTGTGAGATCATAATCGACGTGGGGTTGCAGCGCACTACTTCCTTTTTGGTCAAAACTAACTTTGAGATTTGTTTGCGTTCCTTTTATAACTGGAAACGGAGAGGGTTGTAGAATAACATTAAGGCTTCCTCCACTTG
>JAICVW010000471.1 GCA_025935105.1 Nitrososphaeraceae archaeon | reverse complement strand
TCTGCAATCTCTAATCCAGTAAAAGATTTGAATAACAATGGTTTTCTAGAAAGTCGAGCATAAGACATCAATACAGTATCGAGTATGTCCAGATCAATGGAGAATATAGCTTTAAGCTTTCAATTACGCAAGAGGTCCAATATAGTACTAATGGGAGCAATAGCTCAGAACTTCCTTGATATAGAATACTATCAAGCTGTACCTACGCCATTACAGTATTCCATGCAGGTCCTAGATAAAAATCATACTGGATTAATATCAATACAGCAAATAGCTAAGGATCCTCTATTATTATTGAATTTACCAGTGCCAAAATCATTCTTACATACCCTATTCTTACATCCCATTAGTACAAAAGCCATATACAATGCCATAGTAAGAGAATTTGGTACCAACGATTCCATAAGCATTGACAAACAGCTTAAGCCTGCATTGATAAACTATTATAAAAATCAAACATCTTTTAACTCGCTTCAATGCAACAAATTACAGGGCTCAATCGTTGGGATGAGTGAAGGATGCCCTATTTGGCTTAAATCACATTATGCTTTGGAGCCTACTTTGAATATAATTGGTAATGTTCCTTCAACAACTAGTATTCTAATACTACAGGGTCAAAATGATTCACAGACTCCAGTTCAACAGGCATTTCTACTACAGCAAACACTCATAGATAAAAAGCATCCAGATCATACATTGATAACATATCCAAATCTCGGTCATCTGTTTTATCCCTCATCTGAATGGCTGACCTCTCCAGGGCCAATACAACCATACGTCTTGGCAGACCTTTATTCATGGCTTGAATCTCATTCTGGACTTTCACATCCATATGTCGGTACTCCTACGTTGGCGTTAGCAGCAAATGCAAATACAAATTCCTCTAATAAAAGATGATATTAAAGAAATTCGCAAATGTACAAATAGACGAATTCAATGCTTGTCATATAGTCCATAATTCTGCGCATATCTGCAATGGGCAATCTACACAGTACAGGCTTCAAAATGCACGGATTGATTCTGATATCGCATTGGATAGAGGAAGATTACTGTTTACCCCGTTCATTACGGGTATCAAAAAAAGGAATCACATTGGTTAGAAATTTCTTTAATTCATTTATTTCTTTTTGAGGTATACCATAGGACTCATTCCATTTCAAATAATAGTTTCGTATCTCTATCTTTGGCATATAGTAATACATAGTCGCATATGGTTAAAACATTCTCCTTATTTACGGGGCAACATATTATGAAGGATATTGGGATGATAGTCATTCGGTAACATTTTCTATCCTTCTCTCGGTTATGGTATCTGAAGTTGAAGTTGTAATGATAGACCTCAATCGCGGTCTAGGCTCAGGCCCTGATCTTGATCGCACAACCTTACTACGTAAAACTAACTATACAAGTTAGTATTAGATATGATTTAATTCTAAAATAACCTTGAATTCGGTTGTCCCTCAGCCATAAATACTGCTACCGGTTATGAAGGATAGATGCAAAAGCCCTACAAATATAACTTGATGAAATACTATACTCAAATGTGATATCCAAAACAGAATACCTTACATTCAATACCAAGACTACTCGTGCGTTTGTCAATATAACCCCTGAAGTTAGAAATATTGTTGAAAAAAGTGAAATTAAGGAAGGTCTATGTTTGGTAAATGCTATGCATATTACAGCTAGTGTATTTATAAATGATAATGAAAGCGGACTGCATAAAGATTTTGACATATGGCTTGAAAAGTTAGCCCCACATGAACCTACCAAACAATACAAACATAACGAAACCGGTGAGGATAACGCTGATGCTCACATGAAGCGCCAGATTATGGGACGAGAGGTTTTGGTTGCAATTACCAACGGGAAACTAGACTTCGGCCCATGGGAGCAAATATTTTATGGAGAGTTTGATGGCCAACGTAACAAAAGAGTACTAATAAAGGTGATTGGCGAATAAATAATAGAAAAACAAGTTACACATCATATCTGATTATTGCAACTAATAATGATATTCGGATTTGCATCTAGAAAAAAAACATTTAGCTAGTTAGGTTTAGGTCGGTGACTTCTAGTAGAGATTTTGTTGCACATTTCGATCTAAAATACGAAAAGATATCTCCTTCCAAATATTAGTTAGAAAACTTATTCTAATAGGATACTCCTTAATGGTCTATCATCTCAATCTTAAGTGGATATTAAGAGAATATTAGGATAGGTTCTTTATAATATTCGATACAGGCTCTATACTTGCACCGTAATTTAGCTTCATATAATCTAAACCAGCCTGATGATCCTCTGCGGTAAAGGCTTGGACACCATCCTCTGCAACTATTATGCCGAATCCTCTTACAAAGGCGTCATATGCAGTGTGCTCAATACATATGTGTGTATGAACTCCTGTCATTATAATGGCGTCAGCGCCTTTTCCCTCGTAGATGTTTTGAAGTAAGCTATCTAAGGAAGTTTCATCAAAAGAGCTATATCTTCGCTTTGGTACTATATAGTCGTTTGAAGCTGGTTTAAGCTCATCTACCACTTGTGCACCCTCTGTGCCTTTCATTGCATGTTCACCCCATAGTTTAAGCTCATACTTATCTGTTGGAAGATGTTCGTCATTACAATAGAATATTGGTATACCTTTCTGTCTTGCTTTTTCTAACAATGAACTTATTTTAGGTATTATCTGTGCGGCCCTAGCACTTTTCAGCTTTCCATGAATGAAATCATTTAACATATCATTTACCAAAATCACATACCTGGTCTTTCGACTGAGATGATCAAATCCTTCTCTCCTCTTTCCCTCGGTCAACGATGGTTTCACTTTTACCAGAGCTTGATATATACTAAATGCCATTTTAATAAATCGGCTATCATTTTATTATACTACCAACATACTCAAAGTGAGGTAAACCATTCAGACACTATCTTGATCGCTAGTTATTGTTGATAATAAATGGAAATGTAAACCGAAGGCCCGGCCAGCCTCACTGCCTGAAGTTCCACTTTAAGCTTGTTAACTACCAACTTCTCAAGCAATTTTGTATCCTCTAGCGTGTTCAAATTAATAACAGGCTAGGCTAGGATTCGACTTAACAAAATCTTTTTTGAACGTCAACATTTCTTTTCTCTCTTTTATTTACATCAACCGTAATGGCCTTCATTAATCCTCATTCCCAGACTGGCTTCTCTGTTCTCTCGTTCCCTTTTTCTGCCTTGTTCAATTAGATACAAACTGGGCTCCTTATACGACAGGCCCAAACGGCCTAAATCCCACTTCAACGGCATTATAATCAAGAGAACCTTTAGGTAAGTATTCAACTTTAATAGTATCTT
>JAICVW010000521.1 GCA_025935105.1 Nitrososphaeraceae archaeon | reverse complement strand
GAGAGAAATAATGATTCTGACTTTGGAGATGGGACTACGTCAACCATGTCAAACATGTCAATCTCAAACGATACTTCTGAAGTCCCAGATCTAAAAAGAGATGATAAGGACAAAGAATTACCACTTGGTTTAGTTCAATTTTTGCTTAGGAAATTAAGATGTTAATAGGTTTTAGTCCCTGTTGTATGAGGGAATATCCTCTATAGCCTTCACTGCCTTCAAACGAGCAAAGGCAATCCGCCCCCAAACGAAAATGCGGCAGTCTCCCTGAATAATCCAGGGGCGTCAGTCTCACTCAGTATTGATGGCGGTTCTCAGCCAAGCTGCTTAGCCATAGTAGCAAATCATAACGGCGTAGGACAGCGAGCTTGATTTCCAACAAACGAGTTGTAGCGCTTACGCCCCCCTGAGGTGAATAAGCTCTGTTCACACAACATCTCCATCTGCAATGTCCGTGAGGGTGTTGTGGCTCTCCGTCCTTACAAATATAGCCTATAATCGACCAGTGTTATGTCTCCGGTATCTGATTGTATCCATGTTTGTGCCGTGTGAGTCTCTTAGTGGCAGTTTGACTAATAGTTTGAATTGGCCAAGGGCGTTTACCTTTTTTCACTCATTCTTGAAAATACTCTTCGGAGGTAGATACTTCAATCCTAAGTCTGCGGGACTTGAAACGGTTCTTTAATGATGGTACTTTCATTGAAGGTTCTATAAATAAACTGGTTCGGATCCTAAACTCCTCACCTTGATTCTTCCATGTTTATAGAAGAATTCTCAGTGTAACCTTTTCAAAGCCTATTTATCCACCCTTTGTATATAGTTTTATATGTATTCTGGAAAATTGCTATAGCAATTTCCATAGCAGGAACATTCTTGATTCTAAATCCCACGCCAAATACCGCGATGGCGTATATCTGTAGCAGTTCATCAAGCACACATAACGTGAAAACTCAATCAGGTGTAAGTGGGAGTTCTGGCAGCTGTTCTTCCGGCTCAAGTTCTACTACTACTTCTGGACCCAATGGTTCTACCCGAACGTCTGCATCTGGACCTCCTTCATAATCTACTCCCCCAACCACTTGCGTAACCGGCATCACAGATTCTTGTAGTGCTACCGCTTCTGGCCAAACTACCTCTGGTGCTCAAGGCCTTGGAGTCGGTAATTCGTTATATCCAATCTAAAACGTTTAGTTTCTATGGTACTCTGCAATAATCTTCTTTAGAATAATACCTTATACAAGAAGTTCATCTTTTCCTTTCCTCTATCATTCTTCAACAGCACTGAGCCCTGGAACCTTTGGGTAAATATCCAACACTAATGACACCTTTGCTTTCTTCCAAATGTTTTTAACTTTACTAGAAAGATAGTGTTGGGTTGCTCTATCTAAAAATCTATCTAAAAACCAGGTATGCTTTCTTTATGACTATATATTGCTTCCAGATTCCCTATCGTGACCATCACTAACAAGACAAGGCTGTCCTATTAGGTCCACCCATTCTTTCTTAGCAGCATTTGCTTTTGAAGATACTGAATGTATTTTTTGGTCTAGGCATTGTTCTAAGGACTGTATGACAGCACGGACATCTAGGTCAAGCCGAGTAATGAATATCTCACCCTAATATCTCATAAAAAATATGCTCTAGTATTATTTTATGATATATAGACCAGTTCTCGCCAAGGTCGTGTTTGAATATTATCCTGATCTGTGGGAAGCATTGCTGCCTCCCAGCGCAGAAAGAACTTGAAACTCATTACGACCCTGTATGGTTGTATCACTGTTCTCATAACAGCTCTTTCCTAATTGACATTGATACTCATCGTGGTAGGGTGAACATATGAAGGTAATAAGCATTCATGGATGACTGTCATGTGGTGGTTATGATTGAAATACTGGAATAGATAATATGGGCATGGCAAGATAGCCAATTAGTAATATAATCTATCACTTATTACTGCATTCAATTATAAACCTTTACTGGCCAGGTGACTTATTCTAGACAATCTTATAGTAGAATTGTAATACACATAAGGCGATGCTTAAGGACACTGAAATAGACATCCAGTCAGAAGATGAACTTTTATGCCTCGCTGATTGCTACTTTAGTAGTTGTATTATTCCTTTTGGTCAAAGCGGGATTAAACCTAAACCACTAAATACACAAGTTTTATAAATTATTTTTACCACCAGCTAATAGGAAAGGTTATGGTTTATGATCCCATCTAAGGTTGAAGCAAGTCCTGATCAGATACTGAGGGAGATGGAGCTTGCTAGTTATGGTGAACATGACTTGCTCATTTACCCGAACCTTGCTGTACTGACTAAAATTTATTCTAGCTATATTAAAAGCAGACTTCAAGCCAACATGGAACTTATTCTATTTTTATCCACTTATCATAGTGTTGATAAAATAAGAAGTATTCTTAGAGATTTGGACTTGGATTTAGAAGGATATGAAAAGAATGGTTCTTTAGTAATTCTCGATTCAGCCAAAGGGTATTTTGGCTCAAATTCCGACAATCTGCTATTAATTAAAGTATTATCCAAGCGAGCACAAAATCAGGGGAGAGGTGGTTCTTCAGTATTTGCTGACATGGGTATATTTAGTTTGTCTAAACAGGAAAACGATCTCTTGAGATATGAAGTTTCCGTGCCTCCAAAATTTAATGGTGATGCCAATAATCCAATAATGTGTAAAACCTTCTGCATGTATCACTGTTCAGATTTCAATAGGCTAGTCGAAGCCGACAAAAAGTCTTTATTTGAACATCATTATAAAAACTTTGTAATCACATTATCAGATATTGTAATCAATCACCACCATCGCTAACTCAGTTCCTAAATATAATATCATGTTAGAACCCTCACAATTAAACTGGCAGGTTAAACAGGAGCAGGCATTATTGTATTCATCTCCTTTATATTCATCTCTTTAGATTTTCAATACTGGTCTGTTTGTACTGTTTGTTATGAACATGATCTAGTTCAGCTGTATCATGTCTCTTTATTGTTGCTACATCGGGCTTAAAGAAGAGATCCGAAGTCCAATCACCAATAACTTTTAGCTTCTTCTTTGTTGTT
>JAICVW010000035.1 GCA_025935105.1 Nitrososphaeraceae archaeon | reverse complement strand
CAGACACAGGCCACCTCAGTATTAGCAATATGCGATTTTGATGCTTATTCTAGCGGTCCTGAATTTTGTATTTAGACATCCATTTTGATAGCAGAATATCGTTTGTAGTCGTAATATCATGGTTTGATTCAAAATATCCTTTTACTGAATCTAGAATTACAAGTGATTCGTCTTACTTAAATCTACTTACATCAAGTCCACCGTTAGTAAGCGTCTGACTGAGGAAATATTTTCATATGCAGGTAAAATGACAGCAATCTCTTTACCTGTTTCTAGCTGACTCTTGCAATATCTAGAATAAATGTCTCTTAACATGCTGAGGTGTGGATAGACAAGTATATTGTGTTCTCGATAATTAGATTGCAACATGTGTTGAAGTATGTCATCAGGGCTAGCTTGCATCGCAGGTTTGACCATAATCTTGTTTTGCGATTATCCTGCAACTTTTGAGCAGAATTCTGCGTCATATTATTATCAGATATCTTACAACCAGCACTAACAATGACTGCTACTGACTAGTAGCCTACCATACTTACTTACTAATACTAGCCCACTTTCTTATCAACTCTTGAAGGTAGGTATTTACTGACAGTACTAATCAAGTGAGCTAATGAAATAGGCTTTTGTAGGAGACCTTCTATTTTGACGTTCGGCAATAGCCGTTTAAATTCTGCATCATTGATTTCAAATGCCGTCATTAAGAATATCTTTGTTTCCGGTTTGATCTCGTTGATTTTTTTAACGAATTCATAGCCATTCATTCCAGGCATTCTAAGATCGGATATCACTAACCCATATTGTTTGACGTTTATTTGAAAATGTTCCAATGCTAACAAGGGATCTGTGAATCCAATTACATGAAAGCCTTTATTCATCAATGCTTGTTTGAATATGCTAACAATATCAGGTTCATCGTCAACGATCAAAATCCAGTCAGTAGCCTGTAGTTTCACCCATCCAGCGGCCAACTTGCTTCTAGATTTTTTCACTTACTATTACTTAAATGTGACTGACCTAAGTTTTATCCATAAGTTCAATAAAATGAAAATAGCATACTGCAAAAGTATCGTATGGTAAATTTTCACCAGCTTTCGCTGACTTTAGCCAATCTCATACGTTAAACAATATAAAGATCACAGCCAATTTTAGCTAAATTAGATATTACATAATGATGCAATCTATGTTTAGATTATGTTTGAATTTGGAAGTGCGATTATCCACTGTAGCCAGTCTGGATTCTGAGACACCTTGCTGTTGCTGTAGGTCTGTGTGACCCCGCACCCACTACACAGATGACCTGGTCTAGATTTGACACATTGCGAGTGTGATAAGTTAGTCAAACAGACTGCGATTATGGGGAAGCACAAACCAACCAGTCGTAGTCTGTTTGCTTAACACCTATAGTATTATGCACAACACGATAGTTAATAGTCAAGTAAACGACAGATTTACATGAATAATGCTAGATCGACACCTGAAATATTGCCAACATTATTTACAAAGTTTGCTATTATTTCCAGTTTGTAAAATCACAAGACTGAAAACCTTTCAGCCTGAATCCGTCGACGTAGTAAGGAGCATATAGTTTAAACCGGTATTTACAGCACCTATATTGGTTAGTGTTGTTCGGGACAAACCAGTTTCTCCGGTAACACGAATCCCTGCTATTAATTATTGAGAATTTTGTATATAATACTTGCCAGCTTCTTAATCCCAAGTGGTTTTTGTATGTAGCATTCCTTTTGAACTTCAGGGTATAGGCGCTTGTATATTCATTTTATAGTCTTTGACAGCGTTATATTTGATACAATACTCAGCAGCATAAGAAACGTTTGTCATTTCCATATCCAAGTAGAGCCCATCTCAAAAACGTATTTCTTATTTAGTTTATGGTTCTATTATTCTTGATAATGAGATTTCGCGGTAAGTATGATATATTTCTGGACATCCTGAAAGCTGCAAGTCATAATACTGAGGGATCCACTTTGGGCTTTGTCATAAAGGAAGCATCGCTAAATTCTCAACAAGCTAAGGAAATAGTGATTTACCTTCTTGAAATTGGTATGTTACAATTCAATAGCTATAAAAAAACCTTGAGAACAACAAGGAAAGGATGGCGATTCATAAACCTGTATGAGAGTCTAACTGGCTACGTTCCAACAAACAATATTCAAAGCTTGGTTTATCCTTGATTCTAGAGAAGGGAAGGGCATAATCGCTAAACCCTCAACAATTGCAATGTACTATGGAAAGCACATCTCGAAAAACAATGGCTCCTTACTATAGATGGACGGTATTAGTGAAGGATGTGAAGGTGGTGAAATCTATAGGTGAATTGCTCCCTACTTATCCGTAAATGTAAACGAATTAATCATTTCCAATGTAATCGGAAGATAAATTACATACTTGTCAAATTTGCAACATACTGAATCATGTAAGCAGTATTGTTATCTGAAGATTCATTCGGTTTGACTATTATTGTCCACAAGTGTCTCTTCCCTTGGTCATCATCATATATTCTATGCGCTGGCATACTATATAAGCTAGTTTGAGATGACTATTGGATTAAGTTAGGATTTTCATTGATAGTTAGTTGCACAAATTGATCTAATATCACTTGATGGAATTTGTAGTATTCCAATAACAACATTTTCTAAAAAAGGATCATACACATCTTCCTTTGGTGATGTAAATAATACGGCCAAGTGACTAGGTAAGCCCTCCTTCACTATTGTCCAATCAAAAGGGTCCTAGACACCCTCCAAATCTTGACTACTGACATGTCCAAAGCCAGTAAATCCTCGCTTTTTTGTCTGTTCATGTGTAGACTTGCTTCGTGCTTAGCTTTAGCTTTTGTGGTTAAAACTTGCTACCTTTATGGCATCTAAAGTCGTTACCTAGTTTTTGAAAACCAAAAGCTTTAACGGTGGATAACGCTAACACTATACTATAAGCAGCTGATTCCACCATGATAATATTAGATGCCGGGGCAGCTACATTTTAGCTGGAGGGGTCCTGGGTGCGGGTGGCTATCCATCTTTCCCACTATATCCGCACAGCCAGGGAATACCCTCATTGAGACAAGACTGCTGTCCCTTTGACGCGTCCCTATGCGAGAAGGGGCGCGGCCTTGCGCTTTCGTTTATCTTCTACCTAGTATTCACATACTGTAGCCGATGTGGATGCTGCCATGCTTCCTAGTTGGACGCGTATAGTCATAGGATCCAGTATGAACAACAATATCAGGCCATTCCTTGGGATAGAGGTAATAGTTACTATTGCTTAATCATCTAACCGAAAATAATTTATTTTTCCTATTTGTATATAATATTAGAAGAGGAAAACCCACAATAACAGATAGGCTCCCGCCTGTTGGTTGTTTTGTGTTCTTGTTCTTTTTGGAGCCTCGTTGGGGAGGTTGGCGTACAGTGTGCTGTGTCGTGTCAATCTCCCCCATTTGGACCATTTCTATCCTCTCTCATGCACTAGCTAAACCCCCAAATTTGGGCTATTGGCTTGTCCAATTCCGACTATCCTCGCTTTTTGTTTTTCATATCCAGACTTAGATACTTGGCTTTAGCCTTTACTGTTAGAAACTTGGAGTTGACGTTTTGTCTTTTATCAATGCCAAGTCTGCTAAGGTTAAATGTTATGTCAGTAGCTGCTGTCTTCTTTCAATCTCCTGTAGCCTTGTTGCTAATGCCACAAGCTGATCTGAGAACTGTGATATAGCATTGTCTTTTAGCTTGTCACGATTTCTTAGGGATCGGTTTATTCCTTCGAATTCTTCTACCTTGCTTTGTATATCTGCACCTTGTCTTTCTAACTGAGGTATATTCACAAATGTCACGTAAGGTTCAACTTTGCGAAATATCTCTGCCTTCTCTGAATCTTTGTCCAGTACGTAGTATCAGAATGTCCTATGCACCAGTCAGAAAAGTAGAAATATCAAGATTTCTACCAGAAAAGTATATTTATTTTACCTGATCGAATAGATTCGAGCAAGCTACATGTTATAATCTACCACTTACAACTCCCCGGAATAACCTCACCAATTGTGGTAGTTAGTCTAAATTAAACTCCCTCCAATTTGGCAATCTCTCAAACATAATTGTTGAAGCCAGCCACCGTGCAATTGCATAACACAATTGATTACTCAATAGTCTATGATCATACTTATTCTTATCGTAAAACTTCTGGTGCTGGGTGACGGCATTAAGTAATGAACTGACTATGCCCATTGCAATTCATCCTGTCGTCTGGACAGTAGAAGACCATTAATAAATAGGTTTGAATTCATATTAATTCATAAAATGCCAAAACAGAAAATGCATATGCTATCCCCTACTTTCGAAGGTGTTGGTCCATAATTATTAGCTAGGTGTTAGCCCTCCATCTATCTTGCAATTGGTCAATGACATGAATTGTGGGGGGATGTTCAAAATATTCTCGGCATTTGTCACATACTATATACTTGGTTGTTAAAGGTGTGAATTCATGGTATCCTATTGCCACCTTAGCACATTACACACTGATTCACCCATCGATAGCCAATGGTGTTGTTCAAGTGGGTGGCCACATTCGCAAACGTTGTAGTCATCGACTAGTTCCATCTAGCTAGTCCTCCAAAGCGGCGGCATGATCGCGAAGTGTTCATTACATTCCTCACACATATTTTTTTATCCTAACGTCGCTCACTTGGTTTGGCATAAGCACTTTTATCTTTTTGGGTTAAATTGACATCCAAAAAGGCTAGTCAGAGTAGGATATGCATATGAAGCCACCAGTGCTCAGGCAGCTCTATTAGTCAAATTGCAGAGCCAATTCTTCGTGATGTACGCCATATGTAATTGTAAGCCACTATACGACTTTTTTAAATTACCGCAGATTATGGCATTAAATGGGCTTATTACTATATACGTGGAAAGCTTCTACTATTAGAGGCAGGTAGGTAATCTTTTATAGATATTAGTGTGTAGTCTCGACTCAGTGTTAAATTGAGTCCGCAAACATACTTACAATTAGTTATAGTAGAAGATAGACGTAGCAGTCTGAAGAGTTCATTATCATCTTACCTGCAAAGTGTAAAGACGATGATCCAATGAGCCAGAACAACAGCAATAATGATGATGACGACAGGCTAATCAAACTAATCCAATTATCTACACGTAACCTTATGTCATCATTTAGGAATAAGACTGAATCATTATCAAAATGTACAGACGATATCAAACTTCTCTTGTGTGAAGGATACGATGTAAAGACGGCAAAGGAGACGGCAGAGAAACTATTTGGCAGGCAGAAGGTTTCGTTTATTGCAATAGATGGAACAGAAAGTCAGGATAAACAACTTGATATGCTAATCTTCTATGCTGGCGCTTTTGGATACACCGGACAGCTTGAATTTGTGAAGGGCGGTTGCAGCTGCGGAGAAATTTTAGAAATGGGCAACGTTGCAAATGTTTCAACTGCAGTACCTATTCACGAGGAAGACGCATCAAATGTAGTAGCAGAAACAACAAATGGAGGTGTCGAAGTTGATCCTGAACGGCTGCCTCCTATACTAATGCAATTTGCCGAATACTATATGGCTGTGAAGTCGCTGTATCAAAATCCTGATCTGAAATTAGTCATACTTGACAGAACACTTGCAGGCGAAGTTGGACATCTCATGTGGAGCGTAGATGAAATGCTCAAGGAAAGAAAATGTGCTTTGCAGGGAATGGAAACGGAATTTGGAATAGTATCTCCTCTGGATTTAGAATTGGCAAGAATACTTCAGCCAAATGACAAATTACAAATCCCTGTCGCAAGAAGTCATCTTCTAAAATATGCCGCCATAAACAAACTGATCTCATTAATGGAAAATGGAATTACTTCAATTTCATATGTAGAACTATTAAGAAAAATCGATGCCAAACCACAGAGACTTGAGAAGCTTGTGAAGGATTTGGCAAAATTCAATGAACTGTTTTCCATACTAAATGAAGATACTCATGCTAGTAACAGTGATAGCATTGCTATAAAACAAGGCGTTAAAGATTACTGGCAGCGGGTCTTTTCTGCTGTCATGATGGCAGGTTGTCATATTTTTGAGACCCCTGAAAATAAGCATCCACTAATCTATGAAGAGTCGGGTGATGGGGATGTAAATAAACAGAAAAAATGGATAACCTCAACTGATTTGGAGTACATGACACTAATAATGATTTATGCTCTTGTAAGAATGGCCTGGGAAAAGAATGTACTGATAATTGGATTGATAAAAGATACAGCTGCAGCAGAGCTATCTAAAACTATCGTTCCAGTTCTACAAAATGCCAACAAAATTAGTCTTTCAGGTACAGCAGGCTGCATAGGAAGGCTACCCAATTTCAACACTGATAAGCAGCTTTTGCAGATTGCTAGTATAACTAACGGACAATCCATTAAGGCGCCATGGAGAACTTTTGAGTTTGATTCATGCTTTAGAACAATAGCTCCCACAGTAGCTGCTAAAAGTGAGCCTTTCAAAAATAATGAAGCAAAAGTAAAGGGTGTCCACAAAAATGTTATCTCGGCAGAAAGGATGTTTGTCAAATCTTACATACAACTTTGGCAAAGTGAAAATGACATTACTGTGAGAAGTCACGTGTTTACTTATGATAGGCCATGCTATCCTGGTTTTGATATACAAGGAGAACTCTTGCTACGACATTTGGATGGCAATGTGGAAGAAGAAATCCATCCTATTATTCATTTTGATAAAGATTGTGAAATATCGCATCTTGTGATGGATATTCTCTGTTCGATGGCACTAGAAATAATACCAGAAGCATTAGGTCATAATTACCCATTATTTCTGGCAGATAAAAAGGCTAAATCTATTCTTGGTCAAATGAGATCAGCTTATTTGTCAACTGTGGCATTGGAATTGGCCAATAGTGAATTTGATCAGCAGGTCTTGTACGAACAAAAGTTCAGAGATTTCAGATCACGCATAGAGAATTCTAGGAGGAACAAAAGCTAATGTTGCAGAATGCAACTGGTATATTTGATAATTTAGACGGTAATTTTCTAGCAAGACTCAGAGAAATATATGCAAATACCAGACCTACTGCTGATGGTAAGGCTACAATCACATTTAAAACAGCTAGAATAGAAGCCAATTACTCGCCACATGTAATAAAGAAAATTGAAGCTGGAAGACTGATAGCCATACCCAATGTTTTGGGGGTTAACTCAAGGGATAACTACTCTATATATGAAGTTGCAGACATTTATCCGATGCATTATAGTATGCAAACACTCGATCGTAACCAACCCGGAGCTATTAGAAAAGAGTTCATGACATTAATAGAGAAGGAGTGGCAACAGGGTTCTAGGAGCACATGGATAGAAATTGTCGCTGCACCTACTGGTTATATAATGCAATTGGGTGGCAGCAATAGTAGTGGTGGCGGTGGAGGAAGCCAAGTACAATTCGTAAGAAAGAATGTTGCACCTTTAGCTGGCTCTGAAATAGCGTTATTGAGTGATGAGACTGTGCAGAAGTTTATCTGTTTTACACCGCAACCCAAAGATGCGAACTTGGAACATTATACAATAGGATATTTATTAGGCGCTACAGATAACCAAATCCCCTTTACAGTAAACGTGGAGAAGTTACTTCACTATCATGTGGGAGTATTTGCCTTCACAGGATCAGGTAAGAGTAACCTTACCTCATCAGTAATAAGAAAAGCCATGAGTTCTGTACCTGATGTCAAGTTTGTCATTTTTGATATATCCTCCGAATATGGAGTAAATATTTTGGATTTACTAAGATCTATTTCAAGTAGGATAATTTTAACTGAGCCTTTGCCAATTCATACTGATGATGGCAGTAAAAATACTGTAGTAGATAAATTGGCCGAGGATTATCTAGTGAGGTGTGTAGTTCCAGAAGCATTAGTAGAAGTCAAAAAAATGATTCACGAGTCCGTAAAGGAAATTATTTCCCAAGATAAAATAAGGACTCTTACAATACCATCTGAATCTGAACAATTAATGATAGAGTTCGCTACATATGGAGGACTTTTACGCTCGTTAGCAGACTTAACAAATGAAAAATTTGGAGCAGCAGGACAGAAAGTCCTCATACCAGCTGTAGTAAATATGATTAAGCATTTCATGAAAGAAAAGAAGCTAAATGAGGATTCTCTAATGGGCAGTGAGATAAAACCATTAATAAAAACCATACAGGATCGTTTATCAGCAGCCAAACTAAGGGCTGATGCAGCTATTCTCTCCATTTTCAATAATCTCCTGTTAGCGTTGGAAGATATTTCTCCTCCATCCGTTGATGATGATACATATGGCACAACCAACCTTGTAAATGAAATATTGCATGAAAGTGCTTTCTCTCCAAAACTATTTGTAATTAATCTTCCTGAGGCAGATGTAGCCAGGTACTTTTGTACTGAAATAATAGACAGAATTTTCAGAAAGAGAAAGTGTAGTTTTACTTTGACCCCCAGAGTTGTATTTGTCTTCGATGAGGCTCAGGAGTTTATTCCTGCGGAAAAAAGAAAGGAAGATGGGACTGATAGTTCTAGTAGAGCAGTTGAGCGATTATTAAGACACGGAAGAAAGTATAATTTGAACGGATGGATAAGCACTCAGAGAATTGCACATCTTAACACTAATGCACTCCAACAACTTCACAGCTATTTTGTAAGTACTATGCCCAGACCTTATGATAGACAGTTAATCTCAGATACATTTGCTATTGATGATGCGTTTATGGATAGGACGCTTATGTTTCAAAATGGGGACTGGCTTATGACAAGTTTCAAAGCAACAAACACGCAGAATGTACCAGTTTTCTTTCATGCTATTAATAATGAAGATTCGATACTTGATTGATTGATAAATGACACACGTGTGGCCAATAATTGAAACATTGAAATGAGTATTAAATGAAATATTGGAGGTAGATGGAACCAATCACATGAAAACCTTTTGAATGTCACGCTGCGGTGCAGCTTATGTCATATGATTAAAGTTTCCGTATATTAACAGATTACGTGTATAGTTCGTTGTTTAATAACAAACATGAATCAAATATTTTTAATTAGTGGTATGGTGATTTTAGTGTCGACGGCATTCCTAATAATGAATACTCAAAACACGGCAATCGCATGCGTCAGTTCGAGCACAAACCAAACTAACTCTTCCTCCGGAGTAAATGGAGTCTCTGGTAACCTTACAAAGAGTGCATTCACTAGCTCGAACGATAATTCTATTGTATCCGTTTCCTTCCATAGTTACTTTGTTAATCCGGCCAAAGGAAATCCGTGTATAAATCGCTGAATGCTCGCCCTCTGTAGATCCGCTCGCTCATATTCGCCATGTCACATCATTCATGCTAATCCGTACTTGATGTAATTTCATTCGTTAGAGGTCCGTTCTGAAACAAACTGAATACTCACATCGAGTTTCGATATATCAATGAATAAACGGATAATGGGTTGGAGTTCAGTTCAGTTTTTTGACCCCACTTCCAAATAACGAGATTGTTGAAAGGAAGATAAAAAGCTGTTTTCTAATAAAGTACCGCTTGATAAAGT
The DNA here is from genome assembly GCA_025935105.1 of Nitrososphaeraceae archaeon. Lineage (GTDB taxonomy): Archaea > Thermoproteota > Nitrososphaeria > Nitrososphaerales > Nitrososphaeraceae > Nitrosopolaris. Next base: position 2,712 of record JAICVW010000035.1, on the reverse strand, counting down.
TATACGTAATTTTAACTCACTCTGTATATGTGATGTAGTTTTTGTGTTGCTTCAATGAAAACGAAAATGACAAAAGCACTCGCTATCGTAATGGTTTTAGCAGTAGCTATTACAGCATCTACACTGGTAACATCAGATTCATTCGCAGTAAAATCCAAACACCACCATAGCACCAGTAGCAGTACTACTGACTCAGCAAACACTTTGAACAACTCCACCAGCTTCAACGACAATAATGGGACGAGCACTAGCACCGGCACAAGTAGTGGCGGTCATCACCACCACCACAGCACCAGTACGAGTAGCAGCAACGATAGCTCTTCACATCACAGCATTCATCACACAAGTGACACTAGTTCATCAGAAGTTTCAACACTATTCTCGTAGTCTAGAATTGATGATTCAGTAACAAAAATCTCCATTTTTTTATTACATTTATGCATTAAGATACCTCTTTGGTATACAGCTGTAAAACTAAATGAAAAAAGATCAAATTAACGCTCAAAGATTCGAGTCAGAATATTAGCAACAAAAGCTGATCAAAATGATTTAGATATAAGTTTTGAACATACTATGGTATTGGATAGGGAGCAGAAGAAATCTTATAGATCGCTCAATGGCTTAGAGAAATGACGAAATAAATTGCGACACCCAATATACTTGCTTTCCAACTCCTGGAGCTCCTGCTAGAACCGTAATTGTCATGTTCTCGTTAAGATGGATGTTTTATGTTGTCTATTGCTTCACAAGGTCTCGGGCCATCCTTTTAGGTGTGTTATACGGTGAAAAGAATAATTTCAACTCTATGACCGATCCATCATAGTAACTGCTGACGGTATTTCTTCAACCGTAGTCCAAGGACAGGCAGGCAATCCTAGCGTAAATACAAAACTCGTACACGCTATAATTTGATTTTAATACTATCTCCCTCAACCTTAGTCTCATAAGTTAACTGATTATATGTCTTGATAGGAGCCATAAGTTGACCTACATTTTCGAAAAATTTTTGCCATGTTTGTGGTAATGGTTCCATTGCCTGTGATGGAGTTAGGATGGGTTCTGAAAGCTTCCTTCCTGTAGTAACATCAAACCTTGCACCATGGAACGGACACGTTACAGTGTTTTCTTTCAAATTGCCCATTGAAAGTAGGGCATTCATGTGACCACATCTATCACTTATGGCATAGAATTTGCCACCTACGTTTGCAATTAACACTTCGCTCCCGTCAGCTTCAATATGTTTCATTTTGCCATCAGGAATTTCATTTACTTTTGCAACTTCCACAAATTCGTTCTTGTCCATTCCCTAGAGTATATCATCGGACTATTAAAGGATAGTAGTAATAAGGAACTAAGTTAGTCTAATTTATCTTATTGATTATTCACTTGTTACAGCAAAAGATATTTTTCATGCATCCTTGTCCTATCATGGATATTATACCAATATGTGGTCAGTCAGAATATCTACACTATATTAGTATGAACTGTTTATATGTTCAGAAAGGCCATAAGATGTATGAATATACACGCAGGTCCATTTTTCACTCAACCTTTTTTACCAGTAATCCTCATTTTATTTGTCTTTGTTGGACTTGGTGCTAGCAATCTCCTTGAGGCCCCAAACTTTCGCCACGGCCACTGAACTCCTGACGTTATCCGGTTCGACCCTACCTGTGCCTGGAATTGCGAGTGCCAAGATTAACTGTGCTGATATAGCGTACAAGGACTTTTCCAAGATTCCAGATGCGGCGACAGAAATAAAGTCTGCTACCCTGGTCGCGGCTACGTCAGCTAATAGCTCTGAAATATGCAAAATCACTGGGATCACCGCACCTGACGCCATGTTTGTAATCCAACTTCCCATCACTCAGTGGAATGGCGATTATTTCCAAGGTGGCTGTGGTGGACTTTGCGGGTCTCTTCATGAACCAGCTGAGTGTTCTACGGCACTAGGACGCGGTGCTGCTATAGGCTACAGCGATCTGGGTCATGAAAGCACTTCTCTTAACGATACCTCTTGAGCGCTCCAGAATCTGCGAATGGACTTTGCTTACCACGCTAACCATGCACTAGTATTGGCTTCCAAGCAGATTATTAGCACTTATTACGGCCAGGCGCCACGATATTCGTACTTTATTGGCTGTTCAGATGGAGGCCGCGAAGGCCTGATAGAAGCACAGCGCTATCCAGATGACTTTAACGGTATCGTAGCCGGTGCTCCAGCTGCCATCTTATCTCCGCTAAACTACTTTAAACATTCTTGGGACATACAGAGTAATCTGAACACTAGACTGGTGGTAGGTCAGCAAATTTAGTTTTCATTTCAGAATCATCTTAAGGAACAGAATGGGTTGCACTACGAATGTGTCTTAGTTGCGGCCATGTAGGATGCTGTGATTCATCTGTAGGCTTACATGCGACGAAACACTTTCAGAAAACAAACCACCCTGTAATGATAGCACTACCAAATAAATCCTGAAAATGGTGTTATGTCGACAAAAAGTATATCAGATAGACTGTGCAGTACTTAATACTCCAATTAAATTAGGAAAGCAACACTTAAGACAACATAGATCAACATAGGTCATAATGGGATGGAAAAGCCGAAATGAATAACTGTCGATACTGCGGTCATAAACTGCAGTCACATAGAAATGGCCAATGTCATGCAATAGCTAGCCGATCTCAGATTAGTATTATGGACTGTCATTG
>JAICVW010000299.1 GCA_025935105.1 Nitrososphaeraceae archaeon | reverse complement strand
AGGTAGAGTAGAGTAGGGTAGAGTAGAGGCAGAAACTCGAACTCCTTTTTATCTTGAATTTTGTTGTGATAATAAAGTAGTTGTTATTACTGCTTGAAATAAAAGTTATATAGAATTCTTATTACGTTACATTAAATACAATACAGAGGAAGTCTAGTGACGAATCAGTGGAAGTGTCAATTACTAGAAGAGCAGAAATTAAAATCGCATTTTTCACATACTGCAGTATTGTGCCTGTCGAAGCGTAATACTTTCTGGTTACATAGAAAATACTGCTACACTATTCAATTCATGACTATACTCATGTGCATCATAAAATAACAAGATGCCAATATCCACTTGAAATTCTTCAAATTATCCCAAGGTGTACGTTAGTTTAGTTTCAAAAAAGCCATAAACACTACTAGCGATCGATCCATCCTGTAATGAACATTTTCATTTAGTTAAGACTTCTCATTACATCCCATGTGATTAAAAAGCAAAAACCTTTCTGGAGGAACAACATTATTAAAAATGGCACGCAGGTGGCATGGCTGCCACTGTGAACCTATTCATCACACCAGTCTAATGTTCAGTATTCTTATACAGATACGGGAGGATAGCCGTAGGCACTAAAGCGCTTATCAGGTTGTGCGAATGTCCTATCATTCAATATTTGGAATCATTTAAAAGAGTTGTATTTTGAGGCCCTTTACTTCTCCAGATCTTAATTTTGACCTCAGTGATACCCGACAAACAAATCATTGAACTATTCGAATGACATTTATTTTATCAATTATAAATAAGATAAATATATACGCATAATTAATGCATTCTTGTCAGCATTACATGTGATATATGATAAACTCAGAATTAGCCTTACCTTATACACTCATAGTCTGCGAGAAGCGTGATGCTGCAAGAAGAGTAGCTCAAGCCATTGCGACTTCAGATTTTAAGATCATTACCCTTGGAAGAAAATTGGGAATGCCATCTGTTTTCTCCATTACAGACAGGAATAATCAGCGTTTTATTGTATGCTACGCTATGGGTCATTTGTATGGATTAATCGATGTTAAGGGAAAAAGGAGCATATACCCCGTATTTGACGTTAGGTGGACTCCAGTCAAAGGAAATGCGAGAGGACGACAGATCATCGAGACAATATCCACACTTTCACAAAAGGCCGCAAGGTTTGTTCATGCTTGTGACTATGATCTGGAAGGCGAAGTAATTGGCTATAATATCCTTCAATATGCATGTAATAATAAATACGAAAACTCACTTAGGGCCAAATTTTCAACTATGACTGATGAAGAAATAAGAAGCTCATTTGATAATTTATTAAAACCTAATACAAGGATGGCAGAAGCTGGGAAATCACGCCACGTGATCGATTTCATTTATGGAGTTAACTTCTCACGAGCCCTTACACAGTCTTTTAAGGTCAGTAACAATGACAAAAGGTATCGAAATCTCTCGATAGGCAGAGTTCAGGGTCCAACACTTGCCTTTGTGGTTGACAGAGAGATGGAGATAAAGCGACATATTCCTGAATCTTACTGGACTATACAAGCAGAATTTGAAAAGAATGGCCAAATAATCCAAGCCAGCTATTATAAGTCAAAAATTAGAACATTATCTGAGGCTACCTCAATAGTTAATGCATGTACAAACCAATATGGAAAGATCATGAAAATCGAAAAGCAAAAAGTCATACACAAACCACCAGCTCCATTCAATTTGGGCGATCTGCAGAAGGAGGCCTACAGAGTATTTAGATTCTCTCCAAGCTACACATTATCCCTTGCACAGAGGCTCTACATAGCTGCACTTATTTCATATCCTAGAACATCTAGTCAAAAGCTTCCCATGTCATTAAATTACAGGAAAATCATCTCAAGCATTTCACAACTTGGTTATCCTTATTCTAATATTGCTGCCACTTTACTGGCAAGAGGTCGCCTATTCCCCAATGAAGGGTTCAAAATCGATCCTGCTCACCCAGCAATCTATCCTACTGGGGAGAAGCCTAAACGCAAACTTGATAGTTCTGATTTCAGATTATTGGATCTCATAATCAAAAGATTTCTTGCAACTTTTGGCGATCCAGCAACAAGTCTGCATACAACAGTCGCGATTCATGTCAAAGGTGAGCACATCTTCACAGCTGAAGGGAATAAAATGCTTTACGATGGTTGGATTCAAATTTATAAACCATATTTTAAGATTGTTAATGTTGAACTGCCTGAGCTTTTTGAGAATGACATATTGAAAAATCTCGCCGTGACTATTGACGAAAGAGTTACGCAACCACCACCCAGATTCAACCAAGCTAGCTTGCTCGAGAAAATGGAGAAAGAAAAAGTTGGAACTAAAGCTACCAGGTCTGAGGTTATAAACATATTATTCAAAAGAGAATACGTTAGCTATACCACCTCAGCCACCCCTGCAAACACTAATGGGGGAAAAAGGGGGATCGAAGCTACACAAGTCGGAATACAAATAATACAATCGATGCGTAAATATGTGCCAACAATAGTATCTACAGACCTTACCAGAAATATGGAAGGACAACTAGAAGAAATCGAATTAGGCAAATCCAAAAGTACCGTTGTAATCGAAAGCGCTGTAGATCAGTTAAAAGGAGCGATGCTTACCTTCAAGGAAAAGGAAGTTGAGATAGGTAAACAAATTACTGATGCAATATTATCTAGTCAAAATCAACAGCAGACTTCATTTGGCACATGTCCCAAATGCAATAAGGGAATACTCAAAATGATAAGATCTGCTACTACGAAAAAGAGATTCATTGGATGCTCTAATTATTCTACTGGTAAGTGTAAAGCAACTGCCCCGTTGCCGCAGAAAGGATCAATAAAAGCTTCAGGAAAGTTATGTACTCAATGTTCTTGGCCTATAGCCAAGGCTTTCTATGTTCGCCAAACAAAACGGCAATGGGAGTTTTGTGTTAATATCCAATGTCCATCAAAAAAGCCCAGATGATATCAATTTAATGTTTTGGTATTAGGTGTCGTGGTATTAGGGATGTCTCAGAATTTGTTGAATCGGAATATAGACTAGATGATATACATATCTAGATTGCTACTAGATATCCCTGGGTATTTACTCTCGTGTTCTACATTCGTTGCCTGTCTAACCATTTTTAGAGTATTGAAGTCATGAGTGTATGATAGATATATGGTATATATCAAAGCCGTATCTTTTCCTGAAGTTTTCCTTAATATTCTGCCTATTCTTTGTACTACCTGATTCATGTTAGATGTGCTGGCTAATATGATAGCAACTCTAACTTCCGGCACATCATATCCTATTTCCAAAGTATGTACTGAAAGCAATGGGAAGAAGTCTATACCCCATTGTGATAGAACTTTTTGTCTCTCTTTAGATTTTAGTTTGCTGTCGATAAGCATAGAAATTATTCCTTTGTTCTTTAGCATTTCCTTGAGCATTTGGACTGATTCTATGGTTTCACTAAAAACCATCACCCTTTCGCGGAGATGTTTTGTGGCTAAGATATCTAGTGCTGCCAGCAGCTTATTTTCTGCGCAATTAATCAAATGCTTTCTCTCCTTAACATTTGCAAACCACGCTCTTGCTAATCCGGCACTATGTCCTCCCTTTCTCAAAAGAGAGGTTATCGATTTAGGATCTGATGTATGAAGATAGTTAGAGATATTTCTGATTTTAGTAGAGCATTCATGATAGATTTTCCGTTCATCAGATGTCATTTCAACCTTTATTGGAATAACGACTGGTTTTGCTAGTCTTTTGTCTTTGACAGCATCCTTTATCATATACCTTTTGACAGGTGGTAGTAACATCAAAATAGTGTTGTATCTTGGATCTTGTTCATCTATTGTTGCAGTCAAGCCTATCATCGGTTTCATATGCTCTGGTGCACCTGTAAAATTAAATACTTTTCTTAATGTTGTTGTAGTGTCGCTTACTAGGTGCACTTCATCGAATATGATCATCTTGGATTTATTAATTAGGTCAAGATTGCTTATTGCGCTTTGGTAGGTACTTATAGTTATTTCTCGTATTTCCTTACGTTCTCCAAAATATGCTCCTATTTTTTCTTCTGGAATGCCATATCTTATTAGCCTGTTGATATTCTGTTGTACTAGTACTATTCTAGGAACTAAAAATAAGATGTTGAATGGTTTATTATTATCTACCAGTGCTTCGCATGCTCTTTTTGCACATTCAAATGCTATTTCTGTTTTGCCAGTGCCTGTACTGTATATTATCGAACCTCGATAGTTATTTGCTATCCATGCATCAACAGCCTCAATCTGATCCTTCTCAAGTTGGAATGGGAATTTTAATAAGGAGATGGCGGAAAGAGTTTCAGGTGATGACAATTCAGTACTACGAGAACTAGAAGTCAACATGGTATGTTGGATCTCCTCTGTATTAAAATTGTTCTGACATTCCACGTTATTCACGCTATGTAAGTTTTCTGCTGTTATTATATCAGTTTCGCTGGTTCTACTTTATTTGTATCCCTTATATGATGTCATAAAACTGACTGAAAAATAAAGATGGTTATGCCCTTGTTAGGTTTGATCAGCTGCTTTTGATTATCTGTTAATAGTAATAGGCTTTTCTTCTGCCTTCTCAAACTCTAGTTCTTTTTCTAATTCCTGCT
>JAICVW010000369.1 GCA_025935105.1 Nitrososphaeraceae archaeon | reverse complement strand
TCAACAGAAGAAGATCATATGGCAGTGACGTAAACCCAGTTGCCGTCTTAATAAGCAAGGCAAAAACAACAGTAATAGATCCGAATGTCCTGAAAAAGGAGATATCTTGTCTTTTGAACAAAATAAAGCGAGACATTAGATTTGTATCTGAACGAGGAGAAGAATTATCTTTAGGCATTTTTAATAATTCCATATCTGAAAACAAACGGATAGACTATTGGTTTCCCGCAAGGCAAAAAACCGATCTTGCTATTATACTCTCAAGTATCAAGTGCATAAAATGTGAAAGTACACAAAGATTCCTACTCTGCTCTTTCTCTAATATATTAAAACAATGTTCCAGGTGGATGATGAGTTCAGTCAAGCCAACGATAGATAGGCACAAGGTAATGGCTGACGCCTACAGGAGTTTTGAAAATCAAACCAAAAAGATGATGATAAAGAACGAAGAATTGTGGAAGATGGTTGGAGGAGTAGACATAGATTGCCAAGTTGAAGAGGGTGATGCGCGGGATATAGGATTGCCTGATTCATCGGTCGCATTTATTGTCACAAGTCCTCCATATGTCACTTCATATGAGTACGGGGATATTCACCAGCTTACTGCGATCTGGTTAAACTATATTGACGATATAGCTGAATTCAGAAAAAAATTCATAGGTTCTAATAAGAGGCGAAGGGTCAATCCGCAAATTCATAGTGAAGTGGGACAAAGTATTGTCAAAAGACTTGCCATAATTGACCATAGAGCAGCTAGCGGAGTAGAACAATACTTTTCCGAAATGCAGGAGTGTTTCCTAGAGATGTATAGAATTCTAAAGTCTGGCGGAAAGATTTCGATAGTTATTGGCGACACTGAGCTTCGGAAGGTTAAAATTCAAAATGCTAAATTTTTTGCCGAGTCGTTGCAGCTGTTGGGATTCAAAAAAGTGAAATTAATCCAGAGAATTATTCCAAGGAAGACACTCCCATTGACTAGAGATGAAAATACGGGGAGATTTGTAGCCTCAGTGAAGGCCAGTAGGCTCGCGTACCCTACAGAACATATCCTCATTATGAAGAAGCTATGAAAAATCAGAATAATCTATTAAGATTATTCCTGAGTACATTCTCCGAATTGGGTGCTTAGATCTCTTTCTCTAGGAAATAGAGCCATCAGTTTGGCTCAGCCGGATAACAAATTATCCAATCGGAGTGGGTCACATTCTACAGAAATAAGAAAACACAACTGTACGACAATTTTACGCAACATAAAAACTTGAGCACTAATCGGCACAGAAACTATGTATACTATTTGAGAACACACGTGTCACTTATCAGACTTAATTTTCGTCAAAGTTTTAATTACAAATGACCTACTCTTGAGCTGATATATCTCATTTAATCTCGTGGCAGACCTATTGCTACTTGATATTATTCCCGATTCTAACAAACGCGTAATGTGCCATAATACAGTTGAGTATCTTTTTCCTACAGACTCCTGAAGCTCAGAAAATGTACAACGATTTTTTTTTATTAGTAGATATATAATGTTTCCAGCAGTTGGCCGCCTGATGAAATCTATAATTCGCGATTCCTTAGCCGAAATGTTCAAGGGGTAGTACCTCGTTGTTTTTTTATGAAATCTGCTCACCATAACTCGCTTGGATTCCTCAAGTATGTTCAGATGGTAAGCCAAAACCCCGTGTGGAAATCCAGTCACAATTAGTAGCTCTCGGTATCTGATACCTGGCCTATCTCTTATACACCTTAACAGCTTATTCTTATTCGGATCCTTTTTAGAGATAGTGCTACCTTTTATCTTACATCATCCCTTTATTGCTGTCTAGCGATGATACAAACATGTTAAATAACCTATTTAATTTAACACTTTATAGACAAACACATAGATAACACATATTGTGTTGTAGTGGTTGAAATCGCCTAGACCACTAAATTAGATTGGTCCGAGTAATTTGTCTTTCAACCTATGGAATTCTTCTTCTGTTAGCGCCCCTTTTTGCCTTAGATCAGCTAATTTTACAAGTCTATCTATTTGTTCAAGGGTCGGCCCGACTTTTTCTTGTTGATTTATCGGATTAATTGAACCAAGAGGAGATATAGAATCTAAATCGCGGGTCTTAGCTTGACCTACATGCTCTTGCCTGATCCCTTGTTGTACAAGGGCATTGGCTCGCTCTGCAAGGTTGTGATTTGCTCCCTTGACCAATATTTGGTCAGTATGGAATCGAGTCTTTAACGAAATATCGGTATGTACAACACCTCGTTTCAGTCTTATGTCGGCTATATCATGGTAGTTGACAACAATAATTTCAGATTTCAAACCCACCCAGATCGGCCTTCTATAGATTACTCTCATATTGGTCACATAAATTGAGACTGGAGTAAGCATTGAACCACCAGGTCCTATTCGGGATTGTCTCACTCGAAGTAAAATTACCTCAGTTTCTAACAATTGTTTCTTTATGTCGGTGTCCGCTTTCAGCACTTCAGAGCTCGACAACGTAGCCTATGACAGTCAATTATTTATTAGAATTTGGATTCAAATTTAGGTGTCATATTTTCAATGTTTAGACGGAAACTTAGAATTGCTACCTTTGAAATAGGCATCTTATACACAGTGCTGTGATCAGATATAGAGTAATACAATCTCTCCCGTGGGGGTGCAAGTATTCTTTAACTATGATTGAGACATCGTTCTTTACAATTCACTACGTCTCCGGCAAAAGATCATCTAGAATATTTAGAATTTTTCTACGAAAATCTAAGACTTCATCCGAAATGGTATTGTAGGCTATCCTGACGCTGTTTGTAATTCATTTTCACTTGGCTTTCAGAGATTCGAGGCCTTATTGACTGGGGTAAACGGGTTATTTCCTTACCGAAATGTACATCACACTTTAGGAGTTCTCAAGATCTAGAGCTAGTTTAGCCGAAGGCTCCTCACGGTGTTATTTTATAATCTTGAGCGTTAACGCGCTACCTCAAATCCTCTGATAGGTTGTGTTAATCCGATTTTCAGAATCAAAAGAACGCCTATTTATTGATAGGAATTTTCGAATTTTGAGATCAATCAACGCACCCATAAATGTATGACATAAGTAGAATATGACATTAGTAGAATAGGCTTTGAGCGGACCACATCATAAGCAGATTATGGCCACTTTCCCATCGATTCAATTCTAGCAAACATTACATATCATTGCTTCCTTCCAATAAATGTGAATAACTCCAGGGTATCACTAGCTATATTATTTGCTACTATATTATGTGTATTGCAAACTTTACCGCAATCGCCCCGACCTTCGTACGCGCAGCCTTTATACGTAAACAATAACCTGGGTACATTAAAGCTTCTGACAGATAGAGCGATTCAAGGCTTTCAAAACAATTCTACTGCTTACAGTATCTCACAACTTCTTACGGGCTATGACGTTTTAGTAAAATTAGATAAGATTGGCGAGGCGGACAAAATACCTGGTGGCACCAACGGCGTCTCGTTTCTAATTGGAGATACAATTAAACTGCTGACATTAAATTCCAATCCTGCAGTACGTAACGTAACAACTTCGTATCTAAATGCATTAGAGGAGCAGGTAACCCATCTTCTATCTCTTGGCAATTTACATTCAAAAAGTAACACCACCGAAAACGAGACGATAATAGAATATGTCAATAGGCCGTACGGCATTAGAGTTAATTATCCGCTAACTTGGATAATCAGAATTGACAGTAATTACTCTCTTCCTTCTGTAATGACTTATCTTCATTCCCATGTCATAGCTTCATTTTATTTGCCTAACGCAACTGATGGACTACCATTTTTTTATCTAGGTGTAAACAGCAATCTCTCCAAACAGTTCAAACAACCCCACTTCACCATCGAGCAGTATCTCAAAAAATCAATCGAATCAATTATGAAATCTCTGTTCTACAAGAACTGAAAAAACAATTAAATTGCAAGATGATTTGGATTGAAGGGGCTTTTCGTTACCGTAATCCAAATCATGATCTCCCAAAAGATTTTGATGAAAGACGTGAATA
>JAICVW010000285.1 GCA_025935105.1 Nitrososphaeraceae archaeon | reverse complement strand
CTATCCATCTCCGCTTTTTTTACAGTTAATTCTTTCACCTGTTTTTTCAGTCTGTTCTCTTCATAGATTGTCAGAGCATCAATAGCCTTTGCGTATTCTTCAAGCAATTTTAGCCTAGATTTCTCTGAGTTTTTGTCATAATATACGTTATCCAATTTCACAGAATGGCCCATCAATAGCTCTTTGAAAACATAATTTACATCAGAATTCATTAAGCATGTATTGAAGAATTTACGAAAGCCGTGAACGAGCGGAACAGACTTTCTTAGCGAGGACTGATATTTTGTTTCCGAGTGCTCTACATTTCTTATGCCGCTCTGCTGCAACTTGTTCATAAGCAAGTCTTGAATTGCTTTTGAGGTCAGAAACCTTGGATGTAGGATGCTCAAAGGCGAGGCGTTTACTGTGTGGAATAGATTTCTGATTATTGGGGTTGTGGGTTTGAATTTCTCACCGTACTTTTGTCGCTTGTTAAAATAAATCTGCAAAAGCTCATAACATTCTGGAGTGCAGAAAGTTATGTATTCTTCGTTAAAGCCAGCATAAACTGTAATCTGGTAAATTGTAAAATCTTCTAGCTCTACAGTTTTTAAATCCTCCATCTTTAGTTTTATAAGAGCATCTAATCTCATTCCAGTACTAGCGTAAAGTAAAACGATGGCCCTAGTCCTAAGGGTTGAAACATCTACGATTTTTCTGATTTGTTCCCGCGAATAGCCCTGACTTCTCTTGATAGCGATTTGATTGCTTCTCACGAACCTAGATATCTTTGTCTTGTTCAAAATTACATCGTTCATTGTGTAAAAATGAAAAATGGCTTGCAGATATGACTTTCTTGTATTTTCTGCCGCTCTATCCTGCGATAGAACAAAGTCAACTATTTGAGCTTCAAGAATTTTTTGGATTGTCTGGCATAATGTTGCCATTTACAAACGTGGTATATTTTTTAAAAATGAATTTGTAAAGCTCTTTTGTTCCTTCCGCATTTATTGTCATTACGAAATTACGAAAATACTCATTTTCTATTTTTGTTGCCTGCATGGCACAGTATAAATAGAACCTACTATATAAATCTGGATTAATGCGGATATATCCATTCTATAATCTTTTTTAGATTTGAGGGGCAATAAAGAACGAAGAGAAAGTAGGTAAACACAAAGTGGTTAAATAAATTGTTATCATTGGAAAAAAGAACTAAAATGCACGCTGCGGTATTTTACGGACCTAATAGCATTTCTTATGAGGATGTTTACAAGAATCCCATAGATACTGAAGCAGACAGATTTTCAGGAACAGTCTTAAAGGTAAATGCCTGTTCTGTATGTGCGTATGATACACGTGTGTTTAGAAACGGTCATTCTAAGGTTACACCTCCCATCATATTAGGCCACGAGATTTGCGGGCAAACAGTTGAGGATATAACGATAGGTGACCGTTTAGGCTCAAGTACAGAAATAAGATCGGGCACTAGAGTTGTCATATCGCCTGTAATTCCTTGTTTAAATTGTATCTACTGTGTTAATAAACAGTACAATCTTTGCAACAATTTAAAAGAAATAGGCTCAAGTGTAAATGGCGGCTTTGCGGAATATATCAATATTCCAAAACAAATTCTAGAGATCGGAGGTATCGCCACAATTCCAGATTGCCTAACTAATGAAGAGGCGGCTTTGATTGAACCACTATCATGTTGTATTAATGGCTTCTCACATATCGGATATCCTTTAGAGAAGGAGAGGGTAGTAGTTTTAGGAGATGGTCCTATAGGGCTACTACATCTTCAACTTTCCAAGAATTTGTATCGAGCAAAGACCGCTATAGTCGGTAGAATCCCCCACAGATTGGAAAAGGCAAGCTCTATGGGAGCAGATGCAATTATTAGGATTGATGATGATAATAATAAAACTTACCAAGCATGTGATCATAAGTATATCAATGTCAGAAATGATTTGAATAGTAGTAATAGTAAATCTATTGCCGAGATTTTGCATTTTACAGCCGGCAAGGGCGCGGATATTGTTATAATAGCTACTAACAATCCTGCAGCTCTTGATTTTGCATTAAAAATTGCTAGCAAAAACTCAAGGATTAACATTTTTTCTGGTATTACCAATTCTAATTCTGATGGACTCTTCATTGATCCTAACTGGTTGCACTATAATCAAATATCGATTACTGGAAGCTTCAGCTCCAACCCCAAGTCACTTCAAGAAGCTGTCAGGTTTGCCTGCAACAGAAAAATTGATTTATCTAAATTGATTGGTAATTGCTATTCTCTTGCTGATATAGAACAGGCGGTTTTAACCACAGAGAACTGTATTGGTCTAAGGGCTGTGATAAACAAATTCTAGACAATTAGCAGTTGTGATATTGGCTAGTAGGAACTCTGTTTAACAATGATCCTTGATGATTAGATTACTAATATTAGCAAGCATTATAGTATGTCAAACGATATTTTTTACTGACCCAAGATGAAGAAGGGAGTGATATTCGATATGGACGGAGTCTTAATTGACTCAATGCCTTTTCACGCAGAAGCTATGCGTATTGCAGTAAAAGAGGTAATAAATCGCGATATTAATAAGAGGACCGTATATCTATTGGAAGGATTGCCAGGATCAAACTTGGTAAAAGAAATATTCCGAAGGGAAAAAATAGAAGGCGGTTTTGACGATAAAACTATAAGGGCAATTAGCAAAAGAAAAACTGAAATTTTTAAAAAAATTCAAAAGTCAAAGGCGATTAAAGGAGCCAAAGAATTAATCGAGGAATTGAAAGCTTGTAAGTGTTTGAAGGCGGTGGTCAGTGGGTCATCAAAAGAGGAAATTGAGAGCATACTTGACGAGAATATCGGCTCTAGCGCTTTTGACTTCATCATAAGCGGTGATGATGTGAGTGAAGGAAAGGGCAAGCCTGACCCTGCCCCATTTCAAACAGCATTAGATCGAATGAATCTAGAACCATCCCAAGCCATCGTTGTAGAAAATTCCCCTCTCGGAGTCGAGGCAGCACATAACGCGCGTATACCATTCATCGTCACCCTTAACAACACACCGCTTGATACGCAAATTGACTTTGATTTCCATTTGTGGTTAGATAAGGGAGAGCAAGAAAGCAGAATTTTTGAAAATACAAAATCTGCTGTGGCCTTCTTAAAACATTGGTGCTGTACTTGAGTCGACAAAGATGATCAGTTCTAGTAGGTGTGGCATATACTAATGCTGATTTATATTGACTGATTGAATAATTATATTTGCATGCAGTAATGACAATAATAAAATCAATAAAAAGTATAGCCAGAAACTATAAAGCTGTATTTGCATTGAGCAAGAAAATAAATTATCTTGAGATATTATATCTTGATGCTATATCAGTGAGGATTCAAAAATTGATCGCATTGAACTAGAAATTAACTACATGCCAAGTTAGCATAACTCATTTTCCAGTAGCTGTCGTTGGACCTTGGAAGTCGGAAATTATATCATATTCAATTCTATTAGTTTCTAAAATGGCTGGTGTTCCGATATGTAATAATGAGTTTATTGCAAGAAGTTGGCGGTTTTGCATAATGTAGTACAGACCCTACCTTATGGTCATAAACAAAAAGGTAGCAGTCAGTTAAGGAAAGATTTTCTTTACATCTAAAAATCTTTTTCTGAGTGTCACAATGCTAGTTTCTCCTGCTAGGGCAATCTGCGTCTGACTGACCTTTTCATGTTCCTGAAGACATGCAGCATATAATACTGCCACGGCTAGAGCTTTTGGATCTTTACCAAGTGAGATAGGATTAGCTTTTACCGTAGCCAACATTTGAAGCGCTCTCCGGTAAGATTTTTCACTGACACCACTTTTGTTCGCTATTTTGGCCAAACACATTTTCGAATCAACTGTCGGCAGGCGAAGTTTGAGATGCCTAAGCAGCAACCTATAACATTTACCAGCGAATATAATATCAGTATTAGCAGTTTGAGAGATCTCTTCGAGGGTTCGCGGTGTGTTGAATTCTCTACATGCAGCATAGATAGACGCTACGACCATAGCACGGATAGATCTACCTTTGATTATGCGTTTATCTAGTGCTTTGCGATAAAAGTATGCAGATTTTTCTATTAGGGGATCTTTGAGAGAGAGCTTATCTTTAATACTGCTTAATATTGAAAAAGCATTTTTTAGATTTCGATGATAACTTCTATTATTATTAGAAATCTTGTTCCAACGCCGAAGTCGTTGGATTTTGCCTCTTTGATCTTGACTTATCGCCCCACCATTAGCGTCCACATTTGAATAAGAGATCATAGTTGACAAGCCCATATCATGGAAAGCCAACGAAGTAGGCATGCCTCGTCTGTTCTTACTTTCAATATCTTCCTTAGATGATTGCCACTCAGACTCAAGTGATTCTACGTTGCCTTGAATGACTACGCCACAATCAGCACAAATTGTTTCTGTGGTTTCGGCATCGAAAATTACATTGTGATTCAGATCGTTAGGACATTTACCAGCTTGGTTAGTGGGTTCATTTTGTGAACCAATATCCAGCGTTTTCTCACCAGTCGCAGACAACATAAGTGGACTGAAGGATTTGCTCATCACTATACCTGAAGGACTAAAAGAATTATAAGGACCTTGTACAGAAATGGTGATAAAAGAACACTTGCGCACACAATTGCACACTGACTCTGCTACTAAGCATCAATCATGTAATATGACGAAGTATTAAATTAAATATATAGTCTGTATCGCCAGGACGGCAGGATGTGTATCTATTTAGGATG
>JAICVW010000384.1 GCA_025935105.1 Nitrososphaeraceae archaeon | reverse complement strand
TCGTAGAGGAGAACGGAGACTTCAATTATGACAAAGAAAAATATCGTGACATGCTTTTAGAAGCCGCGGAGACGGTATTGTCAATTTTTGGCTTCAATAGAACAGCGTACGGGGACGCGCCAAAAAAGTACAAGAAATGGTGGCAGCGACTTAACGAAGAGAAATTAGAGGACAGGAATACTGAGAGAATATAGTACTAGAGAATTCCTCAGTATAATTTTATAATATTCTTTACCCTAACTTAAAAGTAGCCCTGTGGAAAATATCTGGTTCAATCAAGTTTATAGGAGATTTTTCCTTTGTCAACTGATTAGGATTAGGATCAACGAAATTTAGGTGGGCGATAGTAAACCTGCAATGTTATAGGTAGTTTACTCAGTAACTTTATCTTTTAATAATTGCATATGGATTAATAACTTAAATAATGTTTATAAGCATCGCTAGGAATCACTTGCAACGCACGGGCTTAAGCACAACTCAAGTAGCAAATTTTATTATATTTATTTGGATTTGTGTACAAGTTTTTTAAATTTTCTCTGCTCTTGTCGGTGTAACAAAATTACCATAATGCCTCATAAGTAAGGCCCCGGAATTAGAATTGTGAGTCAACTATAGCTGCACATCTAAAAATGAAGATTGTGAAACCCTAACGTTTATCCTTAGGTTTAGGAAACTGGGTTGTAAATTAATATGGACCCAGTTAAGACGGTACAGTGAAAATTTCAAAATTCATTTAAAAAAAGGCATAAATTAACATTTTGTATCATAGCTCGAAAAGTAAATTGTAATAATTTCAGTTGCGGCACCAAAATAAGGTAATCGATAACTGGCATTGAGATTCTATACATAACATCTTCATCTCAGAGAATAGAAAAGATTTTCATAAAGTACATTAATTATAAATATGCATGTACATAGATGACACCAATTTAACTAAGAATTCTATTACGACTGTGAATTCATCAATAGAAAGTACTCAACAAATATTCTTTGAGCTAGCTAGCGATCAAAGGCTAGCTATACTATTTAAACTAAATAGACAACAGTCTAAAACTGAAGCTTACAACCTATCAAAATTAGCGAAGCAGCTAAACATTACAATGCAAGAGATACATAGAAATCTTAATAGATTATTGGACGCAGGCTTAATAGAAAAAGATTCTACAGGAATATTTTCTTTAACAACCTTTGGAAATGCAATTATAACCCAAATTTCGACTTTCGATTTCTTGTCAAGAAATAAAGAATATTTTTCAATTCACACCCTAGGGTCTGAAACTAGGATGAAGTTCATACAGAGAATTGGTGCCTTGAACAATAGTGAATATGTTCCTGGACTAGTAGCTGTTATTGAATTATGGAAGCGAATTTACAGAGAATCTAAAGAGTACATATTTGGAATGTTGCCACAAATTCCATTGGATTTGATCGAAACAGTAATTCCAAAAATCAAACTAGAAGGTGGTATCAAATTTAATTATATTCTACCACAAAAAGCTATGGTACCAAAGAAGCGAAGTGACCTTCTGGAAAACGCTGGCTTTAACAAATTCATAAAGACCGGCATAGTAGAAAGGAGAATGGTGGATAGAATGCAAATAGCGACCGTGTTAAATGAAAAGCAAGCAACGGTCATGTTTCCCATGGCTAAGGGCCAGGAAGAAGCAGATATGAATTCGGTATTTTATAGCGAAGATCCACTATTTCACGAATGGTGTATGGATTATTTTAAATATAGTTGGTATAATTCAAAATCATTTGATGAAAGTAAGTTACATGAGGTGTAGTGAAGGCGATAGTCTAAAAGGAGATAATCTTATCTGCCTACGCTTCTGATTACCATCTTCTCAATTGTCTTTTACCAGAATGATCCAATGTTTCCGCAAATGATTGAACCAAATCATCATGTAGGAACATGGGTATCGTTACGTTTGAAGACAGAGCAACTGGTACTAAAGCTAAGTGTTAGCCAAATCTGAGTATGAATAAACAAAATGCGAGGATACCCTGACTTCTTGTTAGTAGTTAATATTTGGCAGGAGGATTAGCAGTTGCCTATAGAAAACCTTATCTTCTCAACAGGTGGTGGATTTCTATTTGGTGCAGTAGCAGGATATGCCATAAAGAAAGTAATGAAAATAACTGCAAGAGTTATTGATTATTTGTAGTTGGTCTCTCATATTTATTATACAAAGGATGGATAGATGTAAAATGGATAGAAGTGGAGAATGCAACAAAGACTACATTCACTAATGTAGCAGGACAAGTAGGACATGCATTAAATGATACAGCATAGCAATTTGCAGTACATTCTACTTCAGTGGAAGCAGCAGGTTTACCGGTGGCAGCGGCGTTCGGATTCATGCCAGGACCTATGTTGGGATTAAGGAAGGGATAGTGAAGATTCATGAAAATAAATTCCTAACGTATCAAGGCACAATAATAATACCAGGAAACTGAAGAAAAGAATATGAGGTGAACTACCAAGTTTTGTAGTTATTATTTACATCCTAAGGCATTTTGGATAGCTTGGGCTGATTGAATCAGTTGTAAGGCATTAGCTGTACTAAGCTGGTGCACTTGCACTTCTACTTGGACTTGTTTAATAAATCCACCAAGTTCAATGCATGTGCCACTGCTTTGCTTGTGAGATAGAAATTGTAGGGCCCCATTTAGATGCCCAATTAAGGCTGATTGAACACCTTGTGCAAGCCCCATACTTTTAATCAACTGTATTAATTGTTCAATGCCTTGTGTTGGGGTCAGGACTGTCCAAGAGAATTGGGCTGGTGTAGGATCCTTATTTCCTAATGTGTCTAAAGCTACTACTTGGAATGTATGTTGTTTTCCTGCCGGTAGGTTGCTGGCTACAAATGGACTTGTACAACTAGAAAACTTGCTGCCGTCCAAACTGCATTGAAAACCTGCTATAGGATTAGTACTAGCTTGGCCTGTAAACGTAATGTGAATAGATGTTGAAAGAGTAGTACCACCATCCTTTACGTTAGCCCCATTATCGCCAATTACTGAAGTAATGGATGCCTGTGGAGGGCCTGAAGGTAATGTAGCGATCACAGAGACAGTATTATTAGCTTGGTTGGCTACGTACAAGTTATTATTAGCTGGGTCAAATGTGATGCCAAATGCACCCAAGCCAACAGAAATAGGATTACCAATAACGGTATTATTATGACCTGAAATTACTGAAACGGTACCGGGGTTGCTATTAGTCACATATAAATTGCCATTAGTTGAGTCAAAGGCAATACCAAACGGGTTGACACCAACAGAAATAGGATTACCAATAACGGTATTATTATGACCTGAGATTATGGAAACAGTCTTGTCGTTATTATTGACTACATATAAGTTACCATTAAATGAATCAAATGCGATCAAGTAGGGGCCTACGCCTACAGGTATTGGATTGCCAATAACGGTATTATTATGAGCAGAGATAACAGAAACCGTGGCGTCAAAATCATTAGATACAAACATGTCATTATTGGATGGATCAAAAGTAATACCAGTTGCACCTTGGCCTACAGCTATAGGATTCCCGACGACCTGATTTGTTTGACCGGATATAACATCCACTGCATTGGTACGTGCACAAGCGACGTACAAGTTATTATTAGCCTGGTCAAAAGCAATACCTTCGGGAGCTGAACATACAGGTATCGGTTTACCGATTACAGTATTATTTTGACTGGATATTATGGAAACAGTATCATCCCCACCATTAGCCACATACAAGTTACCGTTATCTGAATCATAGGCAATCCCAAATGGAAACTTACCCACAGGTATCGCAGTGCCTATAACCTGATTTGTTTCACCGGATATAATAGATACACTGCCTACATAGTTATTAGCTACATACAAGTCACCATTAGCTGTGTCAAGT
>JAICVW010000328.1 GCA_025935105.1 Nitrososphaeraceae archaeon | reverse complement strand
TGTTGTGGTTGTTATTGTGGTGTCCGTAGTGAGCAAATGCTTACCGAGTTGGAAAAACTAAACGTGGCCGCAACTGAGACACATTCCTACTATGCATATCTATTTATGTTGAATTTCAAATAGGGTTCAAATGAATTGATGTAGCCGGAATGCATTACCCGATTTGTATGTTTTGATTTTCAACCACTGGTGGTTGTAATGATTCGCGAAAAATATGGTTGTCACGATTGGTGGTTAAAAAAGTGGGATTTGCGGATTAATTCTAGAGAGAAAATTCGTGGTCATAAAACCAAGTACAAAAAGAATTAAATCAAGCAAAGGGTGAAGAATTCTTGGCCAATGAAACAATAAATAACTGTCCGAACTTAGCATTCCGTGGCTGTTACTTCAGAGACTGCATTCAGAAAAATTGTGTATATAGAGGAATTTGACAAACACGACACTGGCGGCAACTTGTTATGTAGAAATATCGATTGCAAAAATCATCCACAATCGCCGTACAGAAAGTACTGTTCCAGGAAATGTAATAAGGATTTTCGTCGTTGGTATTATCATAATTTTTATTGGGACCGAGTGAGATCTGACATATTTAAACGGGATAACTATACATGCCAGATTTGCAAGAGAAACTACCCTTACAGATATCGGAAAAGGTATGCTAGGTCTAAAAGATTAGAATGCGACCATATCGTACCACGATCGCTTTATGAAGAGAACGGATATAAATTCGATACACTCGAAAATAAAATTAGAGCAACATTAGAATTCTTTCATAATCATAATAATCTAAGAACGTTATGTCATGATTGTCATAGAGGCGTAACATCAAAGTATCTTAGCATTAAAAAACAAGTATCTAGGGAGAATGTAGGAGTATTGCTATTATAATATTTATTTCATAGTTGCAGCAAACCACGATTACACATGGGAACATAATTAATACCCTGTCTGATCGGTTGCTCCGGTCAGCTACAAGTTAATGCAAAAAATCAATCTTTCAGGTATTCTTTGTATATTTCCTTATAATTGAATTTGAGGGAACGCCGTTAAGTGAATAATGTTCTTTTACTAATTTCTTATATGCAGGAGCAGACTCGACACCTGATCCATAGATTAGATCAGTTATGAAGAGCAAGTCTATTAAATTGAATACACTCCTACGATATTCTACCGATATTGGAGCTTCTATTATAGCTCCATCTCTAATTCCAGCGACAGAAGTAAAACGAATTGCTTTCGCTGCTTCCATGCAGCCCGTCCAGAGGCGTAACAGAATATTCTTTCTTAGTTTGTCACTGATTTGTTCAGTAAGATAGGGCGTACTTATTTGTGCAATTTCATTGAGACGGCTATCTCTCTCAGTTGCGTCCAAACCAGTAAGCATTTTAGTATTAGCCAGTTGATTTTCACCTTTCACCAAAGGCGTATTAATTTCATTTACTAGCTTAGCTCTTTTCTGAATATCCGATAAAGATGAAGGTAATTCTTGTTGGAATAATCCGGCTGCCCAAGAATACGCGGTGATCATGTTAGAGTCTGACATAGAGTATTCAGTATCTCATTCTAGGTGGCGGTCAAATAAAGGCATTGAAATATTGAAGCTCGGTTCCTTTCAACATACTAAAACTTTTTGTAGGCACTCTTCCAGGCAATCGCCGGATTGTCAACTTCAAGAACAGTATGCCTACGCCCTTCACTTCGCTCTTTCCATTTTCTTGTAGCCTTGCTGCCGTAGCTACGCGACAGCCGCTCCGAGGACAACAAAAAACCATTCGAGGTGTGTGGAAATGCAAGTGGGCGAGGAAGACGTTTTCATAGACTTCACTGGCGAGTATTTTCTCATTAGACAAGCCAAACTTTATACCAGTCCTGCTTCAGATCACATTCCTATATGCTTAGCCGTTACCGGTTCACAATAGGCTAGCGGAATAATTACTTTTCTAAAGCCACATGACTTAAGTCCTATACTTAGCACGATAAATGCTGCCGCAAAAACGGAGAATAAAGACCCTAGTTCCTTAGAGAACATAGCAGAATACAAAATATTATTCTCAGATGATTTTGATAAAGCATTCGAATCTGCAAAATTTTGGCTATATAGCGAAGTGGTATGATGGCCATTGGTACGCTTCTGCCAATGCTGATTTACCTTCATAACGAGGAGTATTGGATTTACTTCCGAGCTTAACGAACTCAGCCAAGTTAGATAAATTAGCATGAATTATTCCACATCATCACTAGACTCGGAAGCCATTTGAGACAGCAGAGTGTCCTTGTCGGAAATTCGTACCCAACACTGACTCGATAACAAGATAAATAACAAGAAATGAAACTCATTTAAGTGATAGGATTGATGGTAATGTATGTGCGACTTCATAAGTTATGAGATCAAAGAAAGGTATGGAAAGAAGATGAAGAATTAGAGCAAAAACCAGAACTTGAGAACAAGAAGAGCCTATTACTATTGCCCAATAATCAAAGAAAAAGCGGTATAAGGAATCACGCTTCGTATTGAGGGACGAAGACAAGCAATTAAATGGATGGGTCCGTGTGTTACAATCTAGGTGTCTTCGTCGTTAGGGTTACCAAAGCAGAAATGACGTAGCGTGGTCAAGCACATCCTTGAGAAATCTATGCCGTGATAATTACTTTAGTTAGAAACTTGGCAGCCGAAAACGGAACTGCGAAGTCAGGAGTCACGTTTCTCCTAGGATCATGTGTTAGCCGACGAAGCTGTTGTCTATACAAGCATTTATCAATGTAGTCGAGACATGTGATAAATGGGGGGCGCCCGCTTCGAGTTTTTTAATAGTACATATCAATTCCTTGCAATGAGCATCATTTAGGAGCTAGAGTCAGTCAGGATCTGACACCTTTTATACTATCCTCTCCTTGACACGATTCTTGTCTCATGATTACCCGATGATCATGTTATTTATTAAAAAGCCCAAAATAGTATCGATGATACCAGCAGAGGTAATTGTTTTCGGAATTAGCCTCCCGCTGGTTGCAATAGCATTAATAACACGAAAGAGGATAAAGATGCGCCGTAAAGGATTTCCTAAGTAATCTTTAAAACTCAAAGAGACCATGAGGTTTATTGTTTTACAAAAGCTAGCCGACTTCCGTTACCATCATGTATGATTAGCCAGTGCGGTGGAATATTGCAGGAGATTTTACTAGATTTTGGTTAGAATGTTATCCCAATGAGGCAGTGGGAAATTAAATGCATGAGTGATGATGTATGAGGCCCCTTATTTCCGAGATTTACAGCATACATTGTAAGTATACCCCTTGCTTGGATTAATATCCTAACCGAATTATATAAAAATCATATAGAAGCAAATGGGATCCCTGGTTCAATTCTTCTACTGCTTTTTAACACCATGGTCACCTTATACCCTATTTCAAGAGCTCAAGACATTTCATATACCAATGTTTTAGCATCTGCTCCAATCATCTGCTTGCCTCGTTCAGTCAATTTGAAAATAGATTACGAAGTGATGAACCAGTCACGGTAGAAACAGGAATGGAACTTCATACATTGCAGAGTAACAGAAATTGCAGAAATTGCACTATAACAGCTCAAGTTCTGATCACTTAAGACTATACGTGGTATCCTGCAGCTTCAATACAAGATCTCTATATCGCAGGAATTTATAGTCCTCATTTTTTAATTCGCTTATCATTGTCAGTTGATCTTTAAAAGCTTTATGTGGGTCACGTGGATGCAATGCAATTCTGATCATTTTATGTTTGCATTTTGCGCCATTCAAGAATCTGAAACGCCTTTCTTCGGTACCGATCCTTATCACATTTTGAGCTGGATGGCCAGTGAGGTCCCAGCTTAGAACCTTGGGAGCTTTTATCTTTCTCAAAGGCTCTACTGAGAGCAGCAAGAATTCCTCCTGTATTTCGGCCAAACTAAATTTTAGCTTTTTCAACACTGCCCTACAACCATTTCCAAGCTTCCATTGTGGCGGCACAAATACCTTAGTTCTCAGTCCTACCTCTTGAAATATTTCAAGAGCTGCACATAGCTCTTCCTCGGCCCTAGCTTTGGTTATGGTATGAAGCCTTCAGTTCTTAATTGTTCCAGATGCAATTTGGTAAATGCAATAGATAATAAATTCTGTTCAAAATTCAGCTATCCTCTGACACCACATGCTTACGACGAATTTTAAGCATACGAGGATTTGAATTTAAGGACTATGGAAGAAACGCACAAACAAGACATGAAAGCTATGCGAGAAGAAATGAATCAACAATTTAATCAGATTATGTCTATGATACAGCAAAATCCCAAGCTGGCGCAGGTAAAAACCGAAGTTCTAAGCAAAAGAATGGGAT
>JAICVW010000025.1 GCA_025935105.1 Nitrososphaeraceae archaeon | reverse complement strand
GTTGCATTTGTGATATTGGCTGCCTTCACCTATACCAGTGGACTGAGGGGGGCAACTCTCACTGCGGTGTTAAAGGACATACTTATCTGGGCGACGGTTATTGCCCTTATAGTTGTAGTTCCTCTGAGTATTGGCGGTGGTCTTAGTACTGCCTTCAGGGATGTAAAGCCAAGTTATGTTACAGTACCCAGCTCACTCGTTACTGGATATGCAACGCTTGTATTGGGGAGCGCACTTGCACTTTATCTCTACCCACATGCAATCAACGGTGTTTTGAGCTCAGAAAGTATACATAAGCTTAGGACGAGCACTGCACTCCTACCGCTTTACGGAATAGGACTTGCCATTCTGGCACTTATAGGAATTCTTGTACTTGTGCTGTTCCACCTGCGATGCATTTTCTTTCGCATTTTCCTGAAAGCTCACGAGGCATACTTGTTGTTCCTACATTGATTCTATATTCAATGCCATC
Source organism: Nitrososphaeraceae archaeon (assembly GCA_025935105.1). GTDB lineage: Archaea > Thermoproteota > Nitrososphaeria > Nitrososphaerales > Nitrososphaeraceae > Nitrosopolaris. Next base: position 13,471 of record JAICVW010000025.1, on the reverse strand, counting down.
TTGGTTCGCAGGCGTAGCACTGCTTGGCATATTTATCGGTGGGCTAGTACCAGCAGCAATTATGGCAATGTCACAGGCAAATCTGCTTACACGAAATATAATAAAAGAGTTCAGACCAAACATATCTGCAAGTTCTGAGATTAGAATAACCAAGATTTCATCTACTGCCTTCAAGTTTATTGCACTTGGCTTTGTGTTTATTATTCCAGCTACGTATGCAATATCACTACAACTTTTGGGAGGAATATTGATTACACAGATATTACCTGCAGTGTTCTTTGGTCTTTATATCAAATCATTGAGAAAGGAACCCCTCATTGCTAGTCGGGATATTCTCAGGGGTGTTTATGGTAGAATATACAAACCACTTGGGAGCACTAACCTCATCTCTTATCAATACTCCAATTTTTGGTTCATTGTATGTTGCGGTAGTTGCCCTCGCATTCAATCTGATAATATCATTTGGTGGAACTGCTATTATGAATAGAAGAAACAGATCAGCTTTGTTTCAGGCTAAAAGACAGTAAGAACACAAAAAGATAAGTTCTATCTTGGAACTTAATTAATATGCATACAAATGATGTGCAAGTTTTTACAATATACCTATGAAGTAATGTTGACACCTTATGTGCTATTTTATTACTGCAGCAATTAGACTAAGCCGTTTGAACACTCTTGTCAATCATTGTATGCCTTTGATTGATCAAAAGGCCTAATAAGGCTCGTAGAGTTCACTCCAGTACTAAAGTCAGAGTTTATACACAATAAAAGAAGGTTTCCAGATTGACAAACGAGATCAAATTATGGATATTCCATCTTATAATAACTTCTCATATAGTCATTAAGTGATTCCATCAAATGGTGCAAACACAAGCAAATATAACCCTTCTCTATATTTTTAGGATCTACAGTCCGACCCCCTCTATGATTACATCCCCTAACGGAACATTTCATACTGAATGTAGTTACTTAGAGTTTTATAATTATACTTTTTGATTATCAGTATCTATGAGCATTCTACGTACATAATTACTCTTGGATGCGTTTGTACTCTGATTTGCCGGGAAAGAGCAGATTACTAATTGCCGAAAAGATAGAGATTGCATTCCGTCACATGTGATTCATACAATTTTGTAATGTAAGCTGTGACATTCTTCTTAGTTGACAGAGTTCTGTACTAAACCGATGTTGGGATAACTACTCAAAAGGCCATCTGGTTTGGTTTAGTAAGCAGTTAGCCTATCGATTCGATCTTCAAGTCAGAGAACATTCGTATTATGAGTGATACTCAACTAGCGATAGTTGTATTCTCGAGTAGCATTATCAAGTCGTACATGCACGTTTTCCTATACCCTATCGTACTCCTGATAGTCATTTTCTTGCGTCAAATCTGGAGATTCCACTTTCTTAACAATATTCACATTTTATTTGCTGGAGTCTCAATGACAGCTCATTCCTTTGTTCTTTCCATAATAGCATGAAGCATCTAACGTAAAGATATACAAAGTGTACATCGTGTTTAGTCGATTAATGCTTTAAGCCTAACTTATGACTGAATGTTAGATACATCTAAAGTCTACCAATTACAGACAGGCTGAGAATCTTTCAATTGATAACAATCGGACACCCGGACACACCATATCCTTCTCAGCGATCAACTACTTCTATCCAGAGAGTTGAGGATTATTTAGCTAAAATAATACACTATACTGCAAGAAACAGACGACGCGGGAGAGACTCTGGGAAAGACAAGTTGACTTTGCATAATAAATCTAGATTAGGCTATGATTTTCCTTGAGTTGTGAAATATAAATACGTAAGTATGTTTGAATTAGAATCATTAAGCAAATGTCGGTATTAGCACCATTCATAGAATAGCTTTTTGGAGCCATCTCTCGTATTATATGAGTATTATATGACCCAGAAAATAATTTCTATAAATTTATTGGATACACCAGTACGACCTATTCAATGTTCTGATAATGAATGATCTGAATCATATAAATAGTTTGTATTGACCTTTGTTAAGTTTGCATATATTAAGTAGGCAAATTATTTTTTCTAAGGTTACGATAACTCCTACAATCACCTCTCATAGCTATTGCGAAGACACTTGGGACTTCTATGTTTCTTGGTATGTTAAATGAACAAATATGGCAGTCTAATTTGAAAGTTGATGATTTCAGTATTTATCATCTGCTTTTCAGTATTTATCAAAGTTGATGATTTCTAATGATAACGATAAGTTTATCTGCAATTGACATATAGTTCTCCGGTCAATGGTCAACACTTATTTTGCTGAGAAAGTTTCAGTTTCCACAATTGACACAATTGAAAAACAGACTAGACAGTCAGTTTGGAAAAGAATTATCCTTCTGGGCATAATTCTAGTAATTGCCCTAAGTCTCACTACGGTTTTATTAGGGCCCCTGATACCTCCTAAATTTTTGCTGTACGCTCAGATAGCACAATTTGCTTTGATAGGCTATATCGTAATAGAAGTGATAAGCAATTCCGCTTTCAGAGTTGTCATGGCTGCGCGTCAATCTAACTTGACTGCAAAATCGATAAGAAGTCTCATTAGAATTCTTGGCTCCTTAATAATTACTGCCGTTATAATATCATACCTCAGCGAAAATCCAACCTTAGCAGCAGCAATTGGAGCTATAACTGGAGTAGTAATAGGTTTTGCTGCACAAAATGTGATTGGTAATTTGATCGCAGGTATGTATCTGATGATAACTAGACCATTCCAAATAGAGGACAGAATTACTGTCCTTGGAAATAGCGGCCGAGTATCTGATGTAGGATTGTTGTATTCAGGACTACACATGGACAGCGGTGATTCAGTACTTGTCCCTAATACATTGTTGATAACAACTTCCATAATACTTAAAGGACCAGAAACTCATAGAGTGCCTGCGCCCATTTACATTTGGTGAGTGAAATTGTAAATGTTAGCAATTCTCTTAAAGTCTTAACTTTTAGTGTGATAATTTTTTAAACTTCAAACTGCATAGTTAATTTATGAGGTTTGAAAATGAAGAGACTTTTAACAAATTTGTGCGTTCAAAAAAAGAGGATTCATTCCATGATCGTTATGAACTAGCACTTCAGAATGTCAAAAGTGAATTCGGCAAGGCGTATCCGCTGATCATTGGTGGAAAAAAAATAAAGACACAAACTACATTTGCTCTACACTCACCTATTGATACTCGGATAATCTTAGGATATTTCTCACGAGCGACATCCAAAGACACAATAAACGCCATTAATGCAGCCAGAGACTCGTTCGAAATCTGGCGAAATTACGATTACAAAAGTCGAATAAAAATATGTGCAGCTGCAGTAGAGAGATTACATCGGAGTAAGTTTGAGATTGCAGCGTGGTTATCATACGAAAATGGTAAGAATAGATATGAAGCAATGGCCGATGTTGACGAAGCTATTGATTTTATCAAGTACTACTGTGCAAGTATGGAGACCAATAGGGGATTTTCAACACCAATGAAGAGTGCTCACAACAGGGAGTCCAGTAAAAGTGTTATGAAGCCATACGGAGTATGGGCTATAATAGCCCCATTTAATTTTCCAGCAGCAATATTGGTAGGGATGAGTATAGGGGCACTGATTACTGGAAACACGGTAATAATAAAACCTGCAAGTACAGCTCCAACTTCAGGATACAAATTTGTGAAAATTATGCATGATGTGGGATTGCCCGCTGGCGTGATGAATTTTATTACAGGTCCAGGTACAGAATTTGGCCGCGATATATCTGGAAATGAACACGTGGCTGGGATAGCATTCACTGGTTCAGTGAAAGCAGGGCATGAAATCCTCAGGAGGTTCAACAGAATTATCCCAAGGCCGACTATCACAGAATTGGGAGGAAAAAATCCAGCGATAGTTACCGAAAGCGCAGATCTAGAACAAGCTGCTTACGGAATAACCAATGCCGCATTTGGATATGCTGGACAGAAGTGTAGTGCCTGTTCAATCGCATATGTGCAGAAAAAAATCAAAAACCAATTCGTCGAGAAACTTGTAAATAGAAATAAACACTTGAAAGTAGGAAATCCTCTTCAGCGCAATACCGTTATTGGTCCCTTGATAAGCATGGATGCTTATAAAAATTATCGAACCTATGTAAGATTAGCTTCTAGAGATGGGAGCTTGTTGATGGGAGGCCATGTTTATAAGAATGGTGAGTTGAGACATGGTTTCTACGTAGAGCCTACGATAATAGAGGGATTGCCTGAACAACATTGGTTGCTAGCAAATGAACTTTTTGTTCCCATGTTGTGCCTGAGAGAATATGACAATATCGAAGATGCCATCAGGTCATGTAATCGTTCCAAGTATGGATTGACTGCGGGAATCTACTCCAAGAACAAGGAAGAGATCAAGAAATTTATCGAAGGTATCGAGGCAGGTGTAATTTATGTTAATCGGGCCCGAAGCGCAACTACGGGAGCTATGGTAGGCTGTCAATCATTTGTTGGTTGGAAGAAGTCTGGTACAACAGGACTAGGCTCGGGAGGCCCATACTATTTAACTCAATTCATGCACGAACAAAGCCAAACCATTGGTAGCATACGAAGTACATAGACGAGTTTATTGGGCAACAATATTCTAGATATTTATCAACAATAATAGCTTCTCTAAATTTTTTATTTCCTCAATACCTTCAACTGAAAATGTAGTAAGATGTCACATGGCATGTAGCACATAAACCTACAAGAATTGAGGATCCAAGACAGGATAAATCTTTATTATGATTGAACCAAAGAACGCGCCAACAAGAACAGATTTCTCTTTCTTTCTCTCAATCTTCTAATTGAATAGGAAAGCCATTCATCACCGTATGGTACGTATTCTGCTACGGTAAATCCCTGACTGACTAAACTACCCTTTAAATCGTCGCGAATTCCTTTTAAAAATTCAAATTCAAAGTTTTTTTTGGGAAATCCTGAAACTCCCAATAGCCGAATTGCATAGTCAACTAGATAAGAATCATGGGTTGCAATGGCAAATTTTATGTCATTGTTATTAACTTTAAAGTTTGTGTAACTGCTATCAATTATTATATCCAACAATTTTACATAATTTGCTTTGACTTCACTTGTGGAAGCAAAGGCAATTTGTTCATTCTCGTGGTATGCACCCTTTACTAGTCTTACTACACCGCCTACCTCAATCAGATGTAAAAGATCACTTGCACTACGCCTAAGTGCAGACTGGAGAACAACTCCTATTCCTTTGTGGCAGCTAAGTATCTCAAAGTACATCATTAATGTATCATCCGTGTACTTGGAAGACTCCATATCGATCCAAACGAATTTGTTGAAATCTTTTGCGCTTTGGACAAGAGATTTCAAATTCTTCAAACAAAGATCATAACCAATGGATAGTCCAAGCTGTGATAGCTTGACAGAAATTGAGCCGTCGATGTTTCCCAAATATAACCTTCTAAGTAGTTCAGAATATTCCTCCATCACTTGATTTATTTTGCTTTTCTCTGTATACTCCTCACCGAGTCGATTCAAAATCACCTTTTGTCCTTTCAAATTGCAGTTTTTAGCAGCCACGATGGCATCCTCCGTACTACTACCTGCGGCCCATCTTTTGACTAAACTCACAAGTAGTCGTTCCATGAGCATGTGATTATGGCTATATGAGTGACTAGATAGAATGCCTGCATTCATCTATTTATCATCCTTACATGTAATTATTGTACTTCAAGATATATTTCTGTATCCTTAAGGGATGAAATGGCATACAGCCAAGACATTTACTCATTGTCCTAGATGTAGGAATTATCGGGTTGGCAGTCGAAAAATTTTCTCTATACGAGGCTCAAATTCTGTATAATAATTGTTTACTATCACGCTTGTTTCACATGTACTATCACGCTTGTTTCACATGTCCATCTTTTTTGTTATCCTTTTCTGCTTGTTCCATTGTCTTATACGATTTTATTTTGAGTTTTCGCTCCATTTCCAGAAATGCAGTAAATACTGATGCCGCATCTTAGATGGGAATAAAACGCGCATAATTTTTAGTTAGTACAAATGACGGTAACAGCAGAGGAAAGAAAGGGGATTCTAAATTCCAAAGCTACTTGCGAGCAACACTGCGGTTGTTGGTTCGATGGTAACTAGTAATAATATAATTACTCCAGCGCTGCCTACGATTAACCCAGGATATCCCAAAACCTTATTCTTTGCAATTTCAGATATGCCGCACAAGCCTGCGCCTATGATTAACAATATCGTTATAAGCTCATATATCGTGATGAAGGTAGAAGTTTCAGAAATAGTAATCAAAGACTTTTCATATGTACTATTCTCAATTTCTGCGTTGTATTTGAGATTCGCTAATGAGCCTGTTACTAATTTATCTGCGTGTAGTTTACTAATATAAGAGTCATATTTCGAAAGTGGATTGAAGATAGGTTGTTTATGTAGAACGGAATTGTTAACAATCATGGTAGGATTGTCGTTATTGTTCGTATGATTGCCGCTGACGCTATTTAGAGTGAAGTTAATGCTATCTATTTGAGCCTGTAACAATTTTTCCCCTAGGTTCTGCTGCTCGTAATCATTCAGCCAGTCCATCGATTTAAGCAAGTGAGTCAAGGATGTTGTTTGGAGATCATCTTTTTTTGCTCCGTATTCAGTCGCAGCAACTGTGGAATAAACTGCTAATATTGATATGGCTATAAGAAAAATTGAGATGATTAAGAAGAACTTTGTAAGGTGAACACGACCACCTTTTGGAACTGAGGCCACTGACAAAGTTGTTATATCTGTGCCTCCAATATAGTTTTGTTTATGAACGTAAAACGGTCGCACTAATGTGCATCTCCCTTCATGAATAGAAAATAATTTACAGTTGACTAGCTTTTTAGCTTGAATATTTACTCAATGATTTCTTTCAGATCCAACTTCAGTGTTCCTGTTTCATGTCAAGGGTTTCTGTTATGCTTGACATAGGTATGTTGTCAGTCACTTGTTAACTTACTTATCTACGAAGCATCTCATGATGATTTATTGATTGTAGAACGATTGGGAGAGCGAGAATTCTTTATAGCTGGTTGGGTCCACACTTGAATTTTATGTACAATATTAATGAAGTAGATCTGATTTATCAAGACGATATAGCAAATGTTGGGCTCTATCTATAAAATTTAGCGTATTTGCTCAATAAGATTGAATTTGAATATTAAAGTTTCTAATCTGCTATTAATAGCTTTTAGTGGGGCGCTTATCAAAATATATTTATTCAGATTAGCAATAGAATAATAGAATGTCTGAGCGCATCATATGTGAAATATGTAAAATAATATTTGTGACAGAACAAGAGAAAGAAGAACACAAAAAATTGGAGCACAAAGAACATCGTGAACCAACTGGTGTTGGCTAGACGGAAAAACAATCGTAGCATAGCATCAATCATTTGGATATACCTTTTGGAACTCCATTTCACAGTATTTTGAAATGGGTGTACAAGGTACAAGAAATAGTAAACACGCAGATGCGTAGAATCTGTGGGAAACATAGTGGCATTGGCTGCACTGACCCCCTCACAGATATCGACGGTGCATTGATGTGTGCTCTTATCTCTATTTCTACACATATCGTACTCGGAATTAATCTTAAACAATGCTTACAAGGATCACACTCAAGTGATTGTGATAAACCGCAATGATGCTACCAGTAATAACTGCCGCACTTGTAATTGTTCTACTAGTTGCACCTGCTTCATGTTGGTTACACTGAATTATCCTACCGCTTCACTAATTTATAGTCATTTGTTCTCGAGGTCATATTTTAACTCCAATATTTGTTCTGATGATGCTTCTTGACTCGTTTACTCCATTTTGTTACAATATTCTATCTGACTATATTTGTTACAATATCTCTTGAAATGTCCTTTATGTCATAAGAAGATTATTGCGTAGCCCATTGAATAATTAGTCTTAACTTACCATATCTACATTACAATGATTTAAGGCATCCCTAAAGTCTTCCAGGTAGTTTATGAATTTCAGACTAGCGTCTTCTTATTAGATTCATCATCGGTTTTATCAATGATTCCACTTGTTTCTGCATGCCAATGAATATAAGAGATACTCCGACCCCCAAGAGTATGCCGCCAATCACATCTAAAGGATAATGCCCACCAACATATATCCTTGATAAGCACACAAGAGCTGCTTCTATAGCCAAGATAATAGAGACAATAAGCTGTTTAGGTGTATTTCTAAATAATAAGAGAGCACCAGCAGCGCCTGCTGATACTATCAGAGCATGACCGGAAGGAAAAGAGAACTCTTTATCAGCTGCTATTAAAAAGTCTGCTTGTGGTATTACTGGTCTAGGTCTAGCAACCATATCTTTTGCTAGTTCACCTATTGGTATGAGGACAAGCATTGATATGGCAATAACTACCGCAGTCTTTTTGCCTGTCCAACCACCTAAAACAAATAAAAGTATTATTGCTATGGGCCAGAATATCTCCCTTCCAAATTTGGTAAGCCAGATCATTATTTGATTGAAGGCAGAAGAATGAGAGTTGTTAATGTCTAAAAAAGCCAGGGAATCAAATTTGGCCAAGGGTGAACGGTGATTGATAAAACCAATTTTTGGAGTAACCAAAATTGCGATTATTAAGAACGAAACCAGAAGAATAAATGAGGCGCCAAAGTATTTGTTCAATTGCTGCTTATCTCTCTAACAACTACTTATAAAGCATACACCTCAGTACCAACAACTTTTTCATCCAGATCTTCGTGACTAAATTTGTGGAACCATCATAGAGATCCTTCTCCGAATAGTCTATTTGAAGATTGATTCATAGAGCTCATCTATGTACAATTTACTATAGCGACATTAACACTTATTTGAGATCTCCTAGTTGCCCTAGTAGTGTAACCTAAGCAATAAAGCAAGGGACAAATAGATTTTACAGTGACATGTTTTCAATCGGCTAATGGCAGTTAGAAATATTTATAATCATTGACTTAACCTTTCATAGAAGATGGATTTGTTCATTATGCGTCATGGCGAGGCAGGCAAGAAGCTCTCTTCTGACACCAAAGACCTTAGTAGACCACTTACTCTTGAAGGTAAAAGAGAAGTTACAGACATTGCAAAATCACTCAATTTTCTTGATATCGAATTTAATTTGATAATTACAAGCCCTCTGAAGAGAGCATATCAAACAGCTTCCCTTGTAGCCATGGCATTTGGTTATCAGAACAAAATCGAGCAGTGGGATGAGTTAAAACCTGAAGGTAATAGAATTGACTTTAATCGCAAATTATCAGAAAAATTCAAACAAGATTCATCTATTCTAATTGTAGGACACGAACCTTACCTTAGTTCTTTTATAAGTGAAATTATATCCAAAGTAGACGTTATGGATGCTGATAGAGGTAATTTAGTTTTAAGGAAGGCTGGCCTTGCAAAGATTAGAATAACCTCCTCACACCAAAAGATTCAAGGTGAGCTCAGATGGTTACTTACTCCAAAGATTATAAAAAGTATTTCTAAGTAAATATAATTTGCAGAACTATCGGAATACTTGGCCAGTAAGCAGGAATAGATCATTCTAAACTACTGGGTATAACAGCTTGCCTTCGTCATCGAGATTTAGGCCTCGCAATTTGATTTCCCTTATGTTGATTCTCTATATGGCCAAAGTCCCATTCCCACATTAAAGGGCACTGACCTACATCTATAGAAGCAACATCCGTTATTTGATCATACATATTTATTCATACGTGTTTTTAGGCCAGAAATGATTAAAGAATGGAAGAAATATTCTATTATATGCATGTATCCAAATTTTGTGATGCCACTTAAGCCAATAATTAACTTTCTGATCTTGAATTTATAATTGATATTTGATTACTAAAAATTTTGTTCTAATAACAAAGAGAAGTTAAAATTATTATAATATTAGTTCTGATGTAGTTGAACAGATTTCGTATAAAGCATATCTTAAATAGGGTAGTGCGATGTTTACAAATGCAAGAACAATATCGGTCATTGCTATCTTGGCTATAGCACTGGCAAGTGCAACCTTCCTAACATCAAGCACATTTGCCGCCACGAAGACCACCCATCATCACAGTCATAGCAAGGGCGTCACCACTGAGTCTGAAACTAGCCCATCCAACTCAACCAATACTCTATTTGACAACAACAGTACCAGCTCAAGCACCAGCACTCATCATAGCTCCAGTCATCACCATTCATCCTCTGGCGGCCACTCACATCATAGCACTAGTTCAATGTGAACGAGCTCAACAGGTATCGAGATCGCATAGATCTTCGACTGCTACGCGCGGTAACCTTCCCTATATTTTATTATATTCGCCTCAGCTAGTTGAAATGAGGTAATTTTTGGAATTCGTTGAAGTTTAAGAATGTTGTATTCTTTATTGCCAAACTGATCCTAGAGTATTTTCTTCCAGACTCTTTCCGAGAAAAGCAATAGGTATGGCATATATGATATTAAATAACTACCTCTCTCTATAATAAGCTCAAAATCAAGAAATAAGATATCATGAGAATATATTACTCCTGTCAGACTTTGAATGATCAATATCTTCCATTTTACCTTCTATTGCAACGAGTGCAACAATAGATTTAATATCAGGTATTTTCTTGAGTTTAGACTTAATAACATCTTTCAACTCATCTACCGTCCTCATGTTTATCTTCACTAGTATGTCGTATGCAGCATCAAGCTCTGTGCACTCTAGTGTTCCCGGTATCTCAGTTATCTGCCCTATGACTTCCCTTGTACGAGCTAAATCACAATTAATTAGCAAATATGCTGTAGGCATTTGTTTTGTCATACAATACGTCGGGAGAACTAATTAAGCATTGGCATCATGAGTAGCAACGTGGCTGCAATGAAAACCGTTTGGAATCTTGCCTAGAAAATCATGGATTATGATCTTATCGTCATCAGAGAGTGAATAGATTGGAAAGTACGGACGTAGTTGGGATTTAACTAACTTGATAATATTTTCCTTACTAGCTTGGCAAGAAATGACTACTATATTTAATAATGCTGTCTTTCTATAGTAAAAGGATATCTGTGGAATACCCCTTAGTAGACGAAGGCATGAAGATGTGTATGATGAGAAAAGTACTAAGGTTGAGTGCGACTGTCAGGCCGTGTTGGACACGTGGAAGATTTTAGGTAAAAGATGGTCATTGTTAATATTGAAAAGATTACATTCTAAGGAGAACACTAGGTTTGGTGAACTACAGCGGACATTATCTGGGATTAGTAGTACAGTACTAGCAGATCGGCTCTTGGAACTTGAGCGAGAAGGCATCATAATCAAGATCATTTTCCCTGAAATCCCGCCAAAAGTCGAATACAGCTTAACTGTTCGTGCAGAAGAACTGGGGATTATTTTAACTTCGTTGGAGAATTGGGTTGGTAAATGGAATTCCAAAATAAAGACCAGTCCAGGTACGCAGGCGCACCTGCAAACACAAATAAACACACTCAAGAAGACAAAATAGTTCGACTATGATGCTAAAAACAGGTTTCAATATCCATCAATCGGTCATCAAGAATAGTCAATCGTACCATCCATTAATCAGAAAGCGACGAACTAAGTTGTTCATAAAATTGATAAAAAATGGGCGCTAAGGAGGATGCAGTAAGAAAGAATGGAAGTATACCTTCAATTGACGAACAAAGAGTACAAAACACGAACAAAAAGGAGGACACCTATACTTCTAACCTTGAAAAGAATAAAATCAAACTTAAGCCCCCTCATAACCACAGAAACTTCAAACAAATATTCATTCTATCTTTTGATGCTCTAAAAGAAAGGAAAACGAGATCCATTTTGACAATCTTGATGGTCGTTGCAGGAGGTGCTTTAATGGTAGCACTTAATGGAATGAGTGCTGGAGTTGCTGAGTTAATTAACAAACAGCTCAGTATCCTGGCACCCAATGTTTTGTTTGTGACTCCTGGACAAATCAATTTTCGTAGTGGACCTACGCCTCCATCAACCATAGTGTTTAATTCTGAAGTTGTAAACAGAATAAAATCACTTCCGTACGTTCAGGATGTAATTCCTACATATACAGCTCAAGCTGAGCTTAATGCTCAGGGAAATATTTTAACCGCTCCTGTCTTGGCAATGGATCCGTCGAAACTTCAATTGATCAGTCCTTCTCTGCAGTTAGTTTCTGGCTCTTCGATACAGCCAAATAACCCATCTGGAATGATCGTTGGTGATACTATAGCCAATCCTCCAGGAAAACCTGGATTTGTTCAAGTAGGCCAAAACATTAAGACCACCTATTCTTTTGCTGATTCCAAAACAGGTAAGCTTACACAAAAGTCCAGAAGCTTTGTTATAACTGCGATTATGCAGCCCACCGGAAACAGTTATACGGATAAGGCTGTAATTATTAATTTAGCTACTGCTAATTCATTTTTCCAAAAGGCAGGAAAATATGATCAAATGGCAGTGCTTGCACTGTCTGGAGATTTTGTGAATACCGTACAACAAGAGATCACAAATCTATATGGAAGTAACAATATCGGGGTTACTACTCCCAAGGCAATACTTAAAACGATACAAGGGTTTCAGGGAGGAAGTAGCTCATTCCAATCAGGCATAGCATTTATCACTTTGCTGGTAGGAGCTGTTGGAATTATTACAACTCTTTACACATCAGTACATGAAAGGATAAAAGAAATTGGAACTATGAAAGCTATTGGCGCAAAGAATAGGTTTATTCTATCACTCTTTCTAACTGAAGCCCTACTAATTGGTATGATTGGAGCAACTGTCGGAGTTATTGCGGGTATATCTGGTGCATATCTACTAACTTCCGCAGCACCAGCGGGTGGTCCATCGGGAGGAGGCCCATCCAATTTTGCTCCTATATTTCTACCAAATGATCTCCTTAATGTCTGGCTTCTATCATTACTCTTGAGTATAGCTGCTGGAGTATATCCAGCTTGGAAGGCATCGCGCTTATCTCCGCTAGAAGCTCTACGAAGATAACAGGCCAGAGGGCTCGCTGCATAGAGCGCCCGACGAGAGATTTCTTTATTTTGTTGGGTATAAGCTACTCACTTAATTACATATGATCTTTTGGCAGTTGAGTATATGATCTTATCTGGATGTGATGGTCATGTTACAGAGACTTGCTCACAATGGGTTCATCGCTTTCCGCATTTGCAAAATGACCCATCATAATATGTATGTTCATCTGTTTACAACTAGATCTTGCGCGAAGAACAAAGACCGATTTTAAAGATGATAATCACAAACAATAGTCTTTCATTATGTAGAAGCATTAACTTTAACTAGTATTATTGCTTTATAGGTTTGTGGGATCTGAGAGAGAACAAACAAGTTACGGATATAACCCGTTTTTCAATTCAATGAATTCTTGGCAAAATTATATAT
>JAICVW010000574.1 GCA_025935105.1 Nitrososphaeraceae archaeon | reverse complement strand
GATGATATCTCTAATCAAAAAGGTATTTCAATGACTCAGTATTCGAATGAGTATAACAGACTTGAAGCAATTCTCGGCAAATTTTAGTTGATCGAATCACGCGAGAATAGTCATTTCGGACGATTATCTGTATATAGAATCATATCAAATGATGGCAAGAATGTTACCAATACCTTAGAAACTAAGATAATAAAGAGAAGACATATACTCTAACATATGAAATATTTAATTGTTATTCTTTGAAGTGTATGGAATGACAAACAACTATAGGGGATGCTGATTAAACCACTGCTGATAGAAAATATTCAGCAATGTTAATATGTTATCTCATAGACTGCTAAACAGAAAGGTAGTAAATAGGAAGTATATGATAATATTAGTTGCTGTAACTATAGAACCAATCTTAAGAAATTCCAAATAAGTGAATGCCTTGACACCTCTAGATTCTGCACCCTCTATAATGATGATGGTACTTGCTGCCCCAAATATTGTGAGATTACCAGCTATAGTGCTTGCTGCGGCAAGCATCATCCATTCAGAAACATTATCAGCATTAAAGCCATTGTTTATCATTACGTGATTGTATATTGCAACGAAGGGAACATTGCTTAGTATTTGACTAAGTGTTATACTATTTATAGAAATGATAACATTATTTCTAATTTGGTTAACTAGATTGCTGTAGTTGTTATTTTTGTCATTATTGACAACTGGGTTTGAGATATGTGTAACGATATCTGAAATCAAACCGGATGTCCATAGTGCATAGGTAAATACAAACATAGAGCCAAAAAATATCAAAACAGAGTATTTTACCTCATACAATAGTTTCCGCCGCTCACTACTGAAAGCATATAACGCAGTAGCTCCAAGAACTGCGATTACGCCTATGCTAAAATATGCAATATGGAAAAGAAATTGGAGAATTTCTGAGATTACAAATCCCCCAATAGTTAATAAAAGGATGTTTATTGAAATTTTGGCAAGACGCGGATTTGTGATGTTATTGGTTGATAATAAGCCCTCATCGTTATAAATATTATTAGTAATGGTTCCTGCCACCTCATCCCTTTCATTAAAAATAATGTTATTATCCGATATTTTTGGTGAGTGCTTAAAATATTTCTTTAAAATAAAATAAGTTATAACTAGATTTACTAAAGTTGGAATAGACATCCATTTAAAAAACGTTAAAAATGGTAGAGAAATATTTACTCTTGAGAGAAATCAAAAGATTCTGAGGATTTCCTATTGGAGTCATTACACTTCCTATGCTTAATCTAAATGCAAGCGCAATAAAGAGAAAAGTGGGTCTGATCCTGTTCTGTTTTGATATCTGTATTACGAGTGGAACACCAAGTAAAGCGACAGTATCATTCACCAAAAACGCAGAAATTGTCCCAAAGCCGATAACGAATACTAGCAGTATTGAATCTAGTTTATTGCCAGCTCTAGATAGCATTCTTGCTGCTACAAACCTGAGAACTCCTGATCTGTCAAGTCCTGAAACTATACTAAACATTCCGAAGAGGAATATAATCACATCAAAATTGATTGCTTTAAAACCATCTTGTATGCTGATTATTTGAAGGCCAATCATAAGAGCCGCTCCGATTAACATTGAAGTCCAGATTGGGATTTGTTAAATCTCCTTCGTTCTATGATGAGAACGAATACCATCACAAATATTCCTAATGCAATAAATTCATTAACATGCATTTACTTTTCAGCCTTCTAGATATGTCGATACTAAGGATCATTTTTCTCCTCTCCCTAATTTCTCTATTTCACCATGAAATGAGCTAGGATCAGGAATATTGAGTACTTGAACATCTCGGATCTACATGAATTTCAGTAGGTCTAGTCCGCATGACGTGAAGGGGGTGAAAGCATTGAAAGATGTAGAAGGTGCCAGCATAAGCAGCTGCAGGATTATATCTAGAACATGAATTTTAGATAGCAATATAGAGCGCCGATTGGAGGAAATGAAGTGCCTGCTACCTTTCGATATAACCATATTTGACCTAATTATAGAATTAATACCCTATACTGCTTTCCCAGCCTTCACCACCTTCGCCATAGCTGCCAGAGAAAAAATAAGGAATTTAAAGATCTTGTCTACATAAGAAACATGAAGTTAGCACTCTTGCTGGCTATATATCATCATGCCGGTAGAGAATAAACTTGCAGCCTTTGTAATGAAGGCAAGGAATTAGAAAAGAGAACCAACTAATATTCCTGGAATATTTCTATCGAAACTGCTCTCCTATAGATCTAGACAAGCTTCAATAGCTATCGAAATTAATCCTGTTGATGCTACAGGTGCAGCTACCAAGAAGAGAGATATGGTAATTAGGTCCGCTTCTGAGCTCGATCATCTTCTTGTTAACCAAAAATTAATTGAACTAACAAAAAGGCTTACGAAGTAAATCCTAAGCAAGTGAAAGTATCAGCAACATAATTAGATGTTTTTAAAATATAATGTATTTTATAATAGACTATCTTATCATATCTATACTTTCTTTTTGATTCTTAGCGTCGTTCAGACTATTAGCACATGCAGTAAAGTTCCTTGAGCTAGAACTCATCTGAAAAGTCTCATTAGGATCATTATGCAGCCAAGTTGAATGAATCCTAAATAGAGTGATGCTAGTCTTTCATATCGTGTCTGGATTCTTCTGAAACTCTTGAGCCATCCAAATAAAGAATCTTTCCACG
>JAICVW010000667.1 GCA_025935105.1 Nitrososphaeraceae archaeon | reverse complement strand
GGATCATTTCCAACAAGTATTGTCGCTAAACAGGGTTCAATCCGCTTTTCCCGCAACTTAATGACATTCTTTTTTACATTCGATTGCAGGTGAGCAGCCGCAGCTAATCCGTTCAGAATTTTAGCGGTCAAGGGGCTATTAAATTGTCAGGTATAATTTTTATCTATGCTTGCTATGCCTTCTCATTTCGATTCTTTGTCTTTGAATCAGTTATTGATACTCTGCGGCCGTCGATCTTTAATTTCCCCTCTGAGAATACTCTTAGTGCTTCCGGGTAGAGTATGTGCTCTATCTCCAATATCCTTTGAGTTAAGGATTCTTCTGTATCGTTATCAAAAATCGTGACTGCTCTTTGTATCAATATGGGTCCGGTGTCAACCCCTGTATCGACAAAATGAATAGTACATCCACTTATTTTGGCACCGTACTCGAGAGCTTGTCTCTGAGCATGGAGACCGGGAAATGCTGGAAGTAGCGACGGATGGACGTTCAATATTCTCATCGTATACTTTTGAACTATAATCGGGCTCAATATTCTCATAAAACCCGCTAGACATATAACACCTGTTTTTGGATCTATACCAAATTGGTCCAAAACTTGGACCAATTCATCTTCAAATGACAGAGTCTTGTCGTTACCCTTGCACAGTACATGTGTAGGCACTCCAAATTTTTGCGCTGCTAATTTGAGGCCAGGAGACTCAGAGCGATTCGAGACAACAACTTTAGGTCTAACGTTAGTTATTTGACCTTCCTCAATTGACCTAAGTATAGCCTCCATGTTGCTACCTCTTCCTGAAATCAAGATTGCAAGGTTTAGCAAACTAAAGTCCTTTTGACAAGGTTGCTTAAAAATGATAAAAACGGGGAAAATTATATATTAAAATAGTGCCACAAATTATGATTCAGGTCCTTCTTGCAGACTTTAGTTACCTTAGATAATTCCTGTATAGTCGTACGCACAGACAAAACCAGAATTTCGCTTGATCCTACTAGATATATTCCCTCTGATTTGGCATTCGTGTCCCATGCACACACAGACCATCTTAGCAAAACCTACTTCAAATCAACCATTAACAGGGTTCTTACTTCAAAAGAAACCATGGAAATTGCTCTTGCAAGAGGATTTTCTATCGGGAAAATACACCAAGAAGATAGCACAGTGCAGCTTCTGAACACTGGCCATATTCTTGGCTCTAGAGGGCTTCTTGTCAATAATGAATTGTATTACACTGGTGACATTTCGATCAGGAAACGCGCTTTTATGAGTGCCGAACAAGTTCCGAATGTAAAGACCCTCATTATCGAGTCGACGTTCGGAAGGCCGCATTATATTTTTCCAGCTTTGAGTGAAATTATTCATAAGGCTAACGGAATTATTTCTCAAATGTATCACCACGGTGTTCCTGTATTATTGATGGGCTATCCTTTGGGCAAGGCACAATTACTTGCATATTTATTCCAGCATTGGGAGCCATTTTACACCCATGATTCTGTAGCTTCAATGAATTTAATTTACAGAAAATATGGTGTACCGCTAAAGGAGACTATGGTTTTTTCAGAAGCAAATGAAAAAGGGTTTCTCGCTAAGACAAAGCCATGGGTAATGATTTGTCCTGTTATGCACTCTGGTAGTACCTTTGTGAAGTTTATGAAACAAAAATTTGGCGCCGTCACGATAGGATTCAGCGGTTGGGCAGTGGACCAGCGATATCGAGCAGCAATGGGATTTGACTATGCATTGCCATTGAGTGATCATTGCGACTATTCGGAGCTCTTAAAGGTCGTTAACTTGTCGGGAGCTGAGAAAATATACACATTCCATGGATTTGCTGCAGAGTTCGCAAATTCACTTGAGAAACTGGGATTTAAAGCCCAGGCAATAAAGCGTTATCCAAAAAGAAGTCGAGTTCAGGATAGAAAGCCTAAGACTCATAGAATAGATTCATATTTTTAGACCAAACAAAATAGCAATCAATCAGAATATTGTTCTTTAAAGTATGGGATTATCTTATTCCCGAACATTTCGATGTTTTTGAAATACCCATCTC
>JAICVW010000259.1 GCA_025935105.1 Nitrososphaeraceae archaeon | reverse complement strand
ATCAATGACTGTTCGTAACGGAAGCGAAGAAGTGGGACCAAGAACAAGAACAATAACAAAGGCAGAAGATCAGAGAACAAATATTATCATTAAATCAGTTGAAAACCCTTTTCATAAGGAAGGCACCCTTAAGATTCTCAAAGGGTCTTTAGCTCCTGATGGTGCTGTTATGAAGATTGCCAGTGTAACAACCACAAAGTTCTCTGGTACTGCGAGGGTGTTTGAGACTGAGGAAGACGCATTTCAAGCTATATCGAAAAGCAAAATTGTCGAAGGCGATGTTGTCGTGATAAGGTACGAAGGACCCAAGGGTGGTCCTGGTATGAGAGAGATGCTGTCCGTGACGGCTGCCCTGGTGGGTCAGGGTTTGGGAAAAGATGTTGCACTGATTACTGACGGACGATTCTCGGGTGCTACTCGGGGGTTTATGGTGGGTCATGTTACTCCTGAAGCAATGCTTGGAGGGCCAATCGCGTTAGTAAATAATGGTGATAAAATTACGATTGATATAACAAAAGGCAAAATTGATCTATTGGTATCAAAATCAGAATTAAAGAGAAGAATGAAAAAATGGAAGCCTATAAAACCACACTATACGAAAGGGGTGTTGGCAAAATATGCATCTCTGGTTACCTCGGCTTCGATGGGAGCTGTAACTGTTCCTTTGATGTAACTACGGACAAAATAACTGTTCCGAAAGGAGAGTACCTATTTCATTAGACCTATCTGACCATGTATTTCTCCATTCTGATGCATCTGCGTATTAACATTCACATAAGCACTGCTAGAATTAGAGAGACCAGGCCAGGTACTGACTCTATTGTTGTGCCAACATTGTGGGATTACCATCTTACTCGTCGTGTTGCCTTTGACGTCTGATGAGGTTATAGTTCTTTTTGCTAGTATTCCGTTTATCCTACCAGTTGGAGGACCGGACATCTTGTTAAATAACCCAATTAAAACGTGCCGGTCTTGATTTGCTGTCCCTGTATGAATGTAAGCACCCGTCACTCCAGTCATATTATGAGAAATCAAAAAATCAAGAAATTAGTAGATGATTTTTTAGTAATATCCTGAACTCATCAAAAATGTCCAAAATAAAGCTTATTTAGTTAATCAACTTAATTCTAATACTAGTGAGCCCATGGAAATCGTTTGTACCTCTTGTAGTATTCGACTAATCCGCCTTCCAACAACATCTGTCGCATAAATTCGGGCACATTTTTAGCCTGAAATATTTGTTTGGTTCTACTGATTTCTGCACTAAACTTATTTATGTCTATTTTTAGTTCGTCTCCTTGGTTCACTTTTCCTTTTATTTCTGGTATTTCAAGCGCTGGCAACCCAATGGCAAAAGCATTTCTATAGAAAATACGTGCAAAGCTTTCCGCTATAACAGCTGAGATTCCTGCATATTTTAACGCCACTGGGGCTTGCTCTCTACTAGAGCCTCCTCCAAAGTTTCTGCCTGCTACCACTATATCTCCCTTGGAGATCTTTTTGTGAAAATCAGGATCGAATCCGTACATAGCATACTTCGCCATTTCATATGGATCATTGGTCCTACTTTTGAATCTGAAAGGTATGATTATGTCAGTGTTAATATTATCTCCAAATATCCAAGCTCTTCCTATCAAAATATTTCCATCTGTTGTTAAAGATGATGAATCTCCTGCTCCTTTCACTGTTACATATACCTCCTAGGATCGGCTATTTTACCCTCTATTGCTGATGCTGCTACTGTTGCAGGAGATGCTAGATACACTTTTGACGAAAGTGCTCCCATTCTTCCAACAAAGTTCCTTGATGAGGATGATACGCAAATTTCATTTTCTCCTAAGGCACCTAGATGAGTGCCGACGCATGCACCACAAGTAGCATTAGTAAAAACTGCTCCTGATTCAAGATATATCTCTACATATCCTCGTTTAATGGCCTCCTCATATACTCTAACAGATGCAGGGGTAACTACACACCTCGTATTATTATGAACTTTTCTGCTCTTTAGTATACGAGCTGCTATTTCGAGGTCTTCGATTCTACCATTTGTAGACGAACCTATAAATGCTTGATCTATTTCTAGATTTCCCAATTCATCAACCGAATGTACCTTGTCAACATTATCTGGGCCAGACACTTGAGGTTCAATATTATTACATTCTATTTCGAATTCATCAATATACCTTGCTGAGTCACCTGACTGAATCTCGATTTTTTCTAGATTGCCATTGCCAATTCTAGGATTTTGGTTTAAATAATTTCTTGTAATCTCATCGACTGGAAACACTGAGATCTTGGCTCCGCATTCCATTGATGCGTTACTTATACAAGCTCTGGAATCCATGCTAAATTGTTTTCTAACATTTTCCTTTGAAAATTTCCATTCTAAGGACTTGTAGTTAGCACCATCTTCGCCTACTTTTCCAATATAGTCTAAAATCAAGTCACGTGCAAATACGCCTTTATTAAGGATCCCAGATAGGTTAATCTTTATGGTTTCTGGTACTCGCAACCATAACTGACCTGTTGCCCATACAGCTGCAATCTCTGTACTTCCAATTCCACAAGCAAATGCTGATACGCATCCAGCTTGGCACGTATGCGAATCTGCTCCTAATATCATCATACCAGGAGTAGCAAGATACTCAAGAATATATTGATGGGAGATTGAACCTTCAACTAACAAACAGTTGTGTCTTGAAACAAAGTCCCTTATCAAAGCATGTAAATTTGCTACTTTTTCATCTGCTGCAGGGAATGTGTGGTCTATGATCAGTAAAACTTTAGAAGGATCATGAAGCTTGTCGATACCCATCTCATCAAGTGAACGGATTGCCAAAGGGCCTGTGCTATCTTGTGCCATCGCAAGATCTACATCTACAACGACAATATCTCCGGTCGCAGATATTACTTTAGACTTCTTGTTTCGTGCTTCAACATTTTTTATGCTTATTGCCTTTTCAGCAAAAGTAAGTGAATTGTCTACAAGGATACTTTTAAGATGAGGGATATCTTGCTTCTGTTGGTGGTATTGCTGTTGTAACGAGGAGGCAGACATTTGCAATTACCACTGTAAGTATGTTATATAAATCACTTGTAGCGTAACACAGATGACATTTGTTTTAGCTATTTGAAACTATACAAATCATCTAGCAAGAAAGGAGAAATCTCATCAAAGATGGGGTTTAAACATCACTGCGCTGTTCTGTAAAGGCTTTTTCAATCTATTAGTGCTATAACTATAAAATAACTATAAATGATTTTAGACTCTTGTCTTACACGCAAGCACCTTTAGTTTCTATAGTAGATTAATTCCTAGATTGAATTATTACCTTTTTACCCACATTCATAATAAATCTGGGATCAAATAAACTCTTAATTTCTTGGAAAAGCGAATAGATCTGCGATCCATACACCGATTCGATATATTTTACTCTGGCCAACCCGTCACCATGTTCACCTGTAATCGTTCCGCCACTTCTTATGACTCTTTGAAAGACCTGATTAGCAAGAAGATCAAATAATCGAACTTCAGCCTGAGATCCTAAGTCAATTAGTGGTCTTGTATGCAAATTTCCATCTCCTGCGTGTCCATATATGACATAGTCTAGTTTATTCTTGGAATACATTTGCAAAAGTTGTTGTGCATGTTCATATAGCATATATGGATGTACTACTGTATCTTCTATCAATCCAATAGGTTTTCTGCTTCCAACTGTCATTTTTGTAGCTTGATTGAGTGCATTTCTTCTTGATCCCCACATTCGAACCAAGCTCTGTTCATCAGCTGCGCTCTCAATTATGGTACATTGATCAGAAGACAATTTGCTCCTCAAACTATGGAACCTTTGTTCAACTTTTGCAAGCCTATCACCAGCGAATTCAATGAATAATAGACAACCTTTTTCCTTGTTCTCCTCTTTCTCTTTCTCTTTCTCTTTCTCACTCTTGTTCCGAGGCTGTGGGTGGTAGTGGTGGTCAGTGTTGTTGATTATATTATTTTTTACTCTATTATGTCGAACGACTGTGCTATCGAGTAATTCTAAAGCAACAGGAGAAAATTTCAAAATTAGCGGAACAAAGGATAAAGCGGATAATAAATCCTTAAAACCTGCGACAATCAAATATCGGTATAGTGGTATATCAATAATTTTTAATCTTGCGGAAGTCACCATTCCCAATGTTCCTTCAGAGGCAGCAAATAGTTTATGAGGATAAAAGGCATTGTCATTTATTACTTTATCAAGACGATAACCACAAGAATTTTTGGTTACTTTGGGATATCCTTTTTGAATGATCTCTATATGAGATGACAATAATCTCAATAAATCTGTAAATCTATGACTCCCTTCCTTCTCTTCTGATCTGTGACTATTACTGTTAACAAGTCCAGAACTTCCATCAGAATAAACTACTCTGAGTTCTTGTAGGAAGTCTATTGTATTGCCATAGGCCAAACAATGAGCGCCACTTGAATTATTGGCTATCATTCCTCCAATTGTGCAGTAGTTTTGACTTGCTGGATCAGGGGGGAAGAATTTTCCTCTCCTTTTCAACTCTTTATCTAAAATGCCTTTAACTAACCCTGGTTGGACAATAACATAGTCAGTACCAATTTCAAGAATCTTGTTCATATTACGTGTAAAGTCAATGATTATACTGTCTGAAAGGGACTGTCCAAGAAGGCCTGTGCCAGCTCCTCTTGCTGTTATGGATAAGCTCTTAGAAAAACAATATTGACATATTCTCTCAACATCAGATTCATCTAATGGACATAGTATCATTGAGGGTTTTATAGTATAATGACTAGCGTCTACTGAATAAATATCCCTACTCCAACTGTCGTAGAGAATTTCGCCTTTAGCAATGCGTATTAACTCATCGGCTAATGAATTTGCCATTATCTATTAATCAAGATTCGTAATATACCTTCATTCCTTTAGGTCTTGCATTTGCACCTTTACTTACTAACATAAGTTCGTAGACTCTGATCAAGTATTTGACAATGTTCAAGCCGAAGCGTTTTGTCCTGTAGTAGTTTGTAATAGCTGTTTTTAAATTTGTAAACCGAGTATTATATTTTGATACTAACAGATCATATTTTCCTTGTCTCCAACATT
>JAICVW010000184.1 GCA_025935105.1 Nitrososphaeraceae archaeon | reverse complement strand
TATTATATTAACGAATTACCCTACTAGGACTCCACTTACTACCTGGTTTATTTGGATTAAATTCATTTGGCGTTCTGATCAGACTCCCATATTGCGAAGTTGTTGTTTTCTGTATCTTGGCAAAGTACAAAGTAACCCATTCCTGGTACTGCATGTTTAGGACTCAATACTTTACCTCCAAGCTTCTTAATTTTAGATGAATATTCGTCTATTGATTCTACGTTTATGTAATTTGTTATATGGTGTTCTGGCATTTGTCTTTCCATTATTCCTCCACCTACGGCTTTATTCCCTTTATCGTCTGTTGTTGATATAATCCAGTACTCCATCGGCTGACCTGCAGCTGCTGAAGTCAGCTGACCATCGTCTGCACCAGCGAATTTCTCTATCTTCCATCCAAATAGATCTGTGTAGAATTTTCTTGATCTTTCTACATCATCTGACGGGATTTCAAAATGAACTATTGTTGATATTTCAAATTCACTGTTCTAATGTCCTTATAACCACGTAATAAAGTTCATTGGTCAATACATGATAACCTGTAATAAGAATAGTTGTCTGACTTCCACATCCTCATTTCGCGACTGAGTATCACACAGAGTAGTTAATCGTGCGACAAAGCAGTATTTTGCAATCCTCTTAAGCCATCATGTGCATAAAATGATTGTATTGAATAAGAAGGCAAAGGGAACAAATGATGAATCTAATGGTGCAGTTTTGATAATTATCATATAATATGAAACGCACGAGTATTCATATCAAAATTTTAGAGATGGTATATACGATCTAGTAATTTTGGATATCAAGATGCCAGGCATTGATGGATTTCATTTATATCAGAGGACAAGAATGACAGATAGCAAGGTCAAAATCTGCTTCTTAACCGCTACTGAATTTTTTCGAGAACAGATAAGAAGAGAGTATGGTTTTATAAGCAAGAATTGTTTTGAGAAAGCCAATTGAAATCATGGATTTAATTCATGCGACAAGAAGATCGTTGGAATCTGTCATATATGATGCATAAAATAGTGAATGTACCCCTGGATATGAGAAATTAATTTGAGGAAGCAGTGGCGCTGTTCACCTCATGTTTCTATTGGATATACGATACCAAAGAAATCAATGCATTGCAGAAGAGATTGCAAGAAGAAAGGGAGAGACCAACTCCTGGTACCATCTTTCCAGCTCTAAAAAGTCTTAGAGAATTAAATTTCATTAGTGCTGATGAAAAGGAGGGCAAGGCGATAGTCTATACCCTAACTGAGAGAGGTAGACTTGCATTCCAACCTTCGCCATCTATCTCCAACTTGTATTTTGATGGATTATGACGAAGAGCATAAGATAGCATACGACTCAATTTTGTTTTATCGATATTATATACCAACTATGTCTTTACTTCTACTGCAAGGCTTTAATGAACCTAACTTAGGTAGTTATTAGTATCAATTGTACAGAACTAGTCCTAAACAAGTCTTAATTGCTGGTGGAGGTTATGCTGGAATTCAGGTTGCTCTTATGTTAGAGTACTTGCTTAAAGGACATGACACAAAAATTCTATTAATAGATAAAAAAACCTACCATACTTTACTTCCGAGTTTGCCGGAAATAATATCTAAACGTGGATTTTCAACTATTGACTACAAGAATATCATACGAGATAAGAGAATAGAGTTTATTCAGTCGACTGTAACCAATATTGATCTCAATAAGAAGTTGGTAGACATAGCTGATCATGAAAATAATCATTCTTCACTAAAATATGATTTTCTAGCTGTATCTTTAGGTGGCCAACCCTTTTTGCCTAACATTGAAGGATTAAAAGAGTATGCATTTCTGTTCAGTACAATACAAGATGCACAAAGAATAGCTGAAAGAATTTCAGATCCAAGTATAAATGGCAACATAGTCATAGCGGGAGGAGGTGCAACAGGAGTCGAGCTTGCTGGAGAAATCGCTTCTATACTTAAAATACGACAGCAAAAATATAATATTAAATCATATGATGTTAAGATCATATTAGTATCTCCACATATATTATCTAGTTTTCCTGATTCTGCTGTGAGCTGGGCAAAGGCTTACCTTAGAAGTTTTGGAGTTAAGCTACTTGTATGTTCTGAATGCCACGTCTTACGGGTTACACAGGATTTGATATATCTTAGAAATGGAAATCACATCACATATAAAATGTTTATCTGGACAGGTGGAGTGTCTGCATCTTCTCTCTTAAAGAAGACAGGATTGAAAATTGGTGAAAAAGGAAGAGTTGTCGTCAACAAATATCTGCAGGCTGATGGAAGACAAGATGTTTTTGTCGTCGGAGATGCTGCTCTAATACTTGACAGTGGAGGTAAGGCATTACCAACAAATGCGTACTTTGCTGAACAGCATGGCCGGATAGCCGCACAAAATATCTATGCCCTATTAAAAGGTGGAGAAGAAACAAAGTTACAAGAATATAGACCTGAAAAGGCTGGATCCACTTTTGCTATTTCCATAGGAAAAGATTTTGCTGTCTCAAGGACTGGAGGCCTGGATCTGTTTGGTTATTCCGCTAGTAAACTTAAAAAATTGATTAAAATGAAATATCTAAAAGATATAGGAGGTTCTTCTTTAGCAGCGAAGGAATTCTATAAATTTTAATGTTTCAACCACACACAGTGCTTGTTGGTTGAAGGCAGTGAAGGCTTCAGAAGGTGCCAGCCCTAACGATGTCAAGATTGTATCGGGAATATGAATCCAATAATAGCAATATTGAGCGTGAATTTCAGGATATTAAGTGCGTAATACCATTTGATAAGACTATATTGGACTAATGAAGAGATTAATACCCCCTCTACAAACAAATTTACTACAGCTGGAATTTGACAGTCTCGGACAGCAGTTGGTGACGTTAGACCACGACATTAGGGCCCTTGATAATGCTACGAACCATACGGAATAGTTACTTATCCTTACGTTTCTTCTTTGTTGACCTTTTCTCCAACATGGAAGAAGCTAATAATTACTAGCGATAAGCAGAAATTCTTTTATCTTCTATACTCAGTTTAGCCTAAACAATTGATATCGTAGTAGATCGATTGTAAATTGACTATGCGTTTATCTAAAGCATAAGTTTGCGTTAGTTGAAAAAGGACCTTTTCAACCCCTATTGTACAGTCAAGTGGTATATTATATTCTGTGCTTCGTTGTTGACGCCAGAAGTAGTAAATTGCACTTGAGCTGCTTTGAAACTAATAGTATGTTGACCTGCAGATAGAGGATGCAAAAAAACATACCAACCATCTGCAACGGACTGCGAAGGGCCTGCAGGCGCACTAAAAATATTATTTTGTGGGAAAATGAGAGGAAACAATGGCGATTGTACTCTAGGCATTTGCTGGGTTTGCAAGCTAACACCATCAATTATCGCTTCAATGTGCGTCACACCTTCATTCTGAGACGCTGCGCAATTTCTCAAGTCTGATTCAGTCTTGAGCTTAGGATACTCTGCATAGGAACATTCAGAGTTTAAGATTGTAAATAAAATAGCCTTTCCTGGAGGTATTACACAATCCCGCTCTGCCTTACCATTTAACGCACCTGTAAGAAACCAAACCGGCCCTGCTTGGTTTTGAGCGCAGTTAGCACCACTATTGTCATTCGCAGGATTAACTTTAGTTGGTGTTGACACTAGCCATTGCCACCACTTAGCAGTCCATTCCCCATATGAAAGCCCGTAGGGTTTAGAATCCGCCGTATACACATTAGGTATTGTATTGTTACGCAATATGGAATATGTTTGAAGTACCAAATGCAAATGTATATGCAAATGTAAATGCAACAAGGACTGCACCCATCAAAAGTGCGATTCGTAACTTTGCAGTATCTCCAGCACTCATATAGGCAGCTTCTAGACAAAGAAGATAAGGTTAAAAAAGTTTCTTCATATACAAGTTAAATAAGGACCATTCCAAAGCCACATTACTTGCCGACAGTTACTTCCAGCTTTTCGTCAATATGGAAATAGTTATAATAATCAGCAAAATTAGCAATATGTTATAGGTAGGAAGTAGATGTTTGGATTCTATTAAACAACCTTCAACCCCATTTATGATAATACAGGTTCTATCTAATTCGAGGTACACCAACAACGCAATTTTTGTGGTGTTATGTGTTCTTGTTGCTGCCTTGACTCTGGAAGCAGCATTGGTTAAGACTTATAACCTTGTTGGCAGTGCCACACTATCTACTTTTATCCTCATAACAGCGGCGTACGTTGTAGGACAATATTACATTTTAGAATTCGTTGGTAGAAAAATAGAAGAAATGAAAGCAAAGAGAATATTTCAAATCACCGTTCACAGAACAGTCAAAGTGATCCAATACCTCCTATCGGTAATTCTTGTCCTGTTAATATTGCAAATGCTCTTAACTTCTATTTATTATACCGCGACGCTAGCATTAGTCACAACGATAAGTTATTCCTTAGCGATATTTATGCTAGGATTACTTACCAAACGATTCGTTTCTTGGTTTAGGTTAAACAGAAACATCGTAGTCTTATTTTATGCTCTGGCATCGGCCGCGCTGTCTATCAATGTGGCTTTAACACTTGCTTTCGTATATGGCCCATTTCTAGTGAAATCGGGCCAAATCTCCAAGCGGCGTTCTATTCATTTGGGACGGACTATTTGAACTCTGCATTCACTCTTTCTTCAATCATTTCTTTCATATTGACTTAGGTAGCCACAGTCTTGCTTCTGAATCCATATGCTCAAAAGTGGGGGAGAATCAGATATTGGTTTATCGTAAGTCTTCCTCTAGTTTATTTTTTAAGTCAATTCCCTTCATTCTATTTGAACATTTTCGCTTCTCTCCTTAACACTGATCCTTGCTCTAAGGTATGGACTTAAAGTAAGTGAAATAGTTCTCTACATTTTTGGAGGAGTATCTGTAATTAAAGAACAAGAAGAAGCTTCAAAGGATTTTCATAAGGAATTTAGAATTGCAGTTGTAGGACCGATAGCAAGTTTTGTTATTGCTGCTATATTGGCGATATCATTTTTTCTTTTGACTTTGATGAGTTCAGAATCGACTATTACCACCACTAATACTGCTGATATTACCAGTAGTAATTACACACTAACCATTATAGCAGCCGGATTACTTCAATACGGCCGCACTTGTCAACATAATTCTTGGTGGATTTAACCTGCTACCCATATTTCCATCGGATGGAGGAAGGATCTTGCGGTCAGTTCTTCTCAAATTGAAAAAGAATGATTATGATAAATCTACGAAGATTACAGTAAGAATTGGAATAATGACATCCTATGTATTTATGGGATTTGGCTTCTTCAATTTGATTTCAGGATCACCAATTAGTGGGGATATGGATATTGATTATAGGGTGGTTCCTAATTAGTAGGGCTCGGTCCTATTTAGCACGATTTGAACGAAGATCTAGTTTATCTGCTTTGAGGTGGGCGCACAAAATATGAAAATATAGTCTTTATCAAATTTTATAAAGATAGGATCAGGCCCAAGATTTGCAAACAACCTACATGCTGGCATATTTAACAGTGCTTCATCTAGTTCACACTTACAAAGCATGCAATTCTGTTACTGAACCATTTGGTTTGAAAATGACAATTCCTGTCTCCTCTCTGCAATCCTACCTGTCATAGATGAAGGTTGTGAAGGGTGCGAAGGCTTCAGACAATCCTAGCCTATACAATCTCAAGGATTTATGTAGAATATGAATGCACTAATAACAATATTGAGCGTAAATTTCAGGAAATTAAGGATGTATGACCTTTTCGATAATATTAATGATAAGATCATACCCCCTATTTCTGGGCTAGATGTTGCATCAAAAGAACTACCCAGGTATTATGAAATGCATTCACAGGCCTATAAGTTACTAACATCTTTGTATTGTCTATTGTATCTAACACTGATCCAGATTGCCCATTTATAGCATTCTTAAAACTATTTAGATTAGCAAAGGATTCAGAGATCTTGCTTTTAATTACATCAGAGTCTGCTATTTT
>JAICVW010000378.1 GCA_025935105.1 Nitrososphaeraceae archaeon | reverse complement strand
TAACTAGTGAGTTCACATTAAGAATCCCCAGGTATGGCGCGGGGAGTGGGATTCGAACCCACGTGTCCTTTCGGACATGGGATTAGCAATCCCACGCCCTACCAGGCTAGGCGACCCCCGCTCGCAAATAGGCGCCGTACAACGCATCAAATTCATCGAGCCTTATATTAATTGCGGGTCGTGGGGAAAGCAAACAAACCGTTTTTATACATTAACAGTATAAAAAGGACAACATGTGCTTATATTGTCCTTGAATCTCAGAGAGTCTAACGAAATCTTTCGTAAGGCAATAGTCAAGACTTACTTTGAGCCAGAGTTACAGAAGATGGATTACCGTAAATCCCTTGCCAAGCATCCAGCGATTCCCGAATATGGCCTTACAACTGATCTGAATGTTTTGCACTTATTCTTTGATATAGTAACCGGTAATGATTATCCGGATGGAGACGAGTGGTTCACAATTGAGTATTTGCTCCCATATAGTTTAAAATTACCAGACAAGCTAAAGGGGCCGGATTATTTTACGACTATCATGACCTCTGAAGAGAAACATTTCTGGCGTCATCGGGAATTGGTCCGATTCAAATATGGCAAATCTAAAAAATTATCCGAGTCGTTGGAATACATGAATAGGAAATATCTAGAA
Source organism: Nitrososphaeraceae archaeon (assembly GCA_025935105.1). Lineage (GTDB taxonomy): Archaea > Thermoproteota > Nitrososphaeria > Nitrososphaerales > Nitrososphaeraceae > Nitrosopolaris. The sequence goes on along the minus strand of JAICVW010000378.1, from coordinate 3,326 downwards.
TTGTCTATGGCACTACGAGATTCAGAGGTTATCAAGGAGTTAAAACGAGATGACTTTTAAAAAGTAGTATGAGCAGTCTGCCTGTTTTTGCCGCAAATGAGGTCATTAATCATAGTTTTTGAACCCATTCCTTGGTTTTTTGAACATAATAGTATTCCGACCCATCTGAAGACTTTGTCATACTGGGGTTCCATCTAAAATTAGTCTCATCATAGATGTATAATATTTCTTCTATTGTGTTCCCCGTATGCTGAAACATCTGCAGCTGCAGAGGTATAACGTCAACCAAATATTCTATTTTTTCTATGGCCATTTCAAAATGCCTATTGTTTTTATTCATGAAAGAAAATATTAACCGAGGTTTCATTTCTCCTGGTTCGACACCACAAAAAGAGATAAATGCTTTGACGCCTTTTTTTTGTCCCCTTCTTTTTTTCATTTCCTTCATTAGTCCTTTAATTTTGTGCCACCGCTCCATACTCAATTTTTGGAAGAATGATTCTCCGAATGGAACTGGAAAATCAATTTCAATCATACTTACATAGTCATTTTCTTCTAACTGAAGCTTTTGTTCGTCTACAATGCCGAAAGCCCATTGTAGGGTGCTGTATATTACTTCTATCTCAAATTGTGATATGCCATAGTAAGAAAATTTAACTGCTTCGAATTGACTCAAATTGTAAAGCTAAAGGCTAAAAGGCATGATTGAAATTGAGTTTGTTGTCTGCCGCGAATAGTTGTAACGTAGATTAGAGAATCAAGTTTTTTCAACTCTACTTACTATTTTACTCAACCCAATTTGGGGCGAAAGTGTTGCTCCTTCAGGAAGACAGGGACGAGTTTCAATTTGTGTCTTGTTATAATAATAATAACGCTTTACAGGATATAGGTTCTTGGTTCTACTGCTTTGTCTTAATTTCTCACAATCAGCCTTTGATATCAGTTTCTTACATAATGGGCAATATAATAATCGATGAATTTTATTTTTAGATTCTATAGTATGCCCTCTACTATCTTTAAACCAAGTCATGGTCTTACCACCACTATAATAGATTGCTACTTCTTATTTAAGAATTTAATTTCATCTCACTATAAAATTTCAATATCAGCATAAAAACATCGATGATAATTATTAACACTAATCTGGGATTTAGATACACCAACTTTCAAAGTATAGCCAGTTAATGAAATAGATTACAAAACAATAACCAGCTTGTCATGTCTATAGTCCCTTATGATCTAGCTATACTTTTGATTGTAACCGTTGGAACCAGATTGTTTGAAGCTTATGGGAACCAAATCTATGCTTCATATAGTAGAAGGCTCTCGCTAAGTATGGCTAGATAATGATTAATAAGGATCTTGTCTTATCATTTAAGAGATTAAAGGTCAATTCGTAAAATCTCGTCATTCCCTCTGTTAAGATGCTGCAGTTAAATGGTTTTTTATTGTGAAGATAACAGGAGAATATACAACAACAAAAGTCTGCTTTTTACTGGAGGTAAATTTTGTTGAGATTTATTCAAGTAGATACTCATCAATTCATACGAATGTTTTCTTAAAAAAAGAGTCAGATAAATAACGAATTGGAATGCATGAGAACGGCATCATTACAGAAGAGGTAATTAATCAAATTAGATCCTGAGAGTACTCAGGTTCAAAAACGCGTCAAACCCGATACCATGCATGAATGTTTCGATAGAATAAAGATTACTTTAAACAGACAGACCATACATGATTTAAATTATCATAGATTTAATGGTTTTCTATATATACGGTATCTCAAATTTGATGCTGTTATCTTGAAGACTATGGGAGAATTTACCGGACCATGACCCTAAATGTCAAATTAAATGACATATCAAGATTGAAATATTACTACCCTTACACTATGAATTCATAAGTTATGAAACAAGACGGCGTACGTAATTGGGATGGGGTCCATCCACCTAAAACAAGCGATTGTCCATTTAGCGTCAAATTTAATTCTAAACCTATTCCCTCCAACGCCCTCAATTCTATGGAAGCTGGAAGAGTCCAACTTGACGTGTTTCTAAATGGAGATCCCAATCGGAAGGTTAGTAAGGTTACCGCATACATAGTCAATCGCTCCAAAGAGCAGGTCATGCACACGTCAAAAGAACAGATAAGCGAGACAAATAAGTGGAGCGCACTCAGCAAAGTAATCCTCAATAGAAAGGAAACAAGTGCTGATGAGAACCAATTTAGTACTACTGTTTGGACAGGCGAATTGAGTATCCCTGGAAGTTGGACAGAGGGAGGATCAAGGACATTCCAGCGCAGCGGATCGGTAGATCGATTGGAGGAAAAAAATCAATATTCACTTCACATATCTTATGAACTGGAACAAGGAAAGGTTTGTAAGGCGAGATTTGAATCGACAGATGCATTTCATTGGGCCATCTGAGTAAAAGACATTATTGATGCCGTTTAATTTTTGAGGAGCAAGACTGCACCTAAAGAAAAGGTCTGCCAAAAGTGACTACATCAATTGGCATAAGTATGCTAACATTGACTTGTTTGGTTGCGCATTTTTACATCAGACGATGTAAGCTAACCTATCCTAATTGGTATAGTGCGAGATTAGATTTAGATCCAGTACAATACAAGTACTGGCAATTGTGGTTGGTGGTATCTTTCTCATAGTATCATCTTATCATTCTCATCTACTATTGGGATTTCCGATCAACCACCAGCGATGTGAACTCCGACTATTGCGGAGGTAGCAGCTGCATTAGTTTTAACGGTCCATATCAAACGCTTATAAGTATGATTTATCGATTTTGGCTATGGATAAACAATATCAATGCAACAAATCACCAACATTCTATTTAGCTGCATCAGTCGTTGCAATATCAAGCCTATTATTTATGATGGCCTTGAATGTTGTACCGATGTTTGCGTATGCACAGAATTCTTCATCTACTCCGATTTTATCTAAAAGTTCTGTAGGTGGATCATTTACAAGTTTACAAAATGATGCGACTGCAGGCAAGATAAGTTGGATAATTAGCGGTGTTTATAAGATGAACAAAATTAATACACCATTCAATGGTTCATTTTATATGATTAGAACTGATGGTACTCAGCCGCATAAACATACTATATCTGATTTTAAATTGGCCGGAAAACCAGTTGTTGCGAATAATTCCACTACATTTAACGGTACATCTACTGTAACAATGAAAGAAGGACCTGTCAAAAATGTTCCAACTAGCATAAAGTTTATGGACGAAAGTGCATTCAGCATATGGCTTGATCCATCAAAGACCCAAAACCATTTCGGTAACACTGTAATATACGGT
>JAICVW010000246.1 GCA_025935105.1 Nitrososphaeraceae archaeon | reverse complement strand
TTGATCGTAGTCTCTGTCTCCTCTCTGTCTATTCGCGTCTGGAGTCGCCTTCTCGTTGTTCCGATGATTGTGGTGGTTTATCATTTTCCTTTTTCTTAAATGTAAACCACTCATCTTTATCAGCATAATCGTCCTTTACTAATCCTTCCCCTAAACCAGACAAAATTCCTGTCGGGGTAGGCTGTGACTTTTTAAAAAGATTGGACAAGCATAACAGGGATCCTACCTCGCCATGGTGTACTCGTCTGTTAGAAATGTAGACCTTGCCTGGACTTTTTTGTGAATTCCAAAAGTATCTTATTACATTAGCGATATTCAGACCAGTTTGATAAGCATCTTTATTCTCGTCTATTGGACTCTTATTAGACGAACTATTATCAAGTGGACCGTTGTTAGCAGAACTTGTTTCCTCTGTTTTCCTCTTATTTGGTAACTTGATCTTAAACATGGTGTCTTGTCTTGCCTTCTAACACTTGGTTAGTATGCATGATAACTATTATAGTCACGACATGCTCGGCAATATTTTCATAAAGTTCTGAAGCAGGTGTTTATTCGCCCGTCCATCCATCCGTTCATCCATTACATTTGCTATTAACATAACTGGCTTGCAGCAGATAGATAATCGCAAGTAGAGTTATGAATGCGCAACTTTAACGTGGCTACTTAGTGCGTTATCTGTATTAAAAGATACACTACAAAGATCACACTTGTAGGTAGGAGTTAGGGGTTGGTCTGCTGCAGTAAACACTTGTATTTTGCTTTCAGACGGAATCAATATGACTTCTGGGTACGAGCTAGTACGGTTAACTGTACCCCCTTTTACATAATACTGCTTTGGGTCAGGTGCTTTGTGTTTTTCATAGTTCTGTTCAACTTCTGCTTTTGATATTCCAAGCCATAATATGCTACTATCCCACCCCTGCACTTTATTATAGGGAATGTAATAATAATGAATGTGAATTGCCACGTATACTTTTCTTATAACTATAAAGTCGTTGCTTATTGCTTCCAAATGACCTAGCTCTTGGTTATCGCTTGTACGACAAGGCTGTCCTATTAAGTCAATCCATCCTTCTTTCTTATCTGTATCTATTTTTGAAGATACTGACATGTTATAGTACAAAGGTATGGCAATTATACTATAAAGAAATTACAACATCTGACTGCAGGAGGAGCAATTGAACAAATACGAAAAGTCCGTCCAGGATCTGTAGAATCAAAAAAACAAGAACTTCGGCTTTACGAATACAGAGATTATGTTTATAATAAGCAAAAATTAACATCTGAAAAGAATGATGGATAGATAAAATATTTGTGTTCTTATATCTATCTTCGTAATCAATATGACTTTACAACCTTTAATCAAAAGACATTACAAATATGTGAAATCTTTCTCTATTTTGAAGGGATATTTCCATTCTCTCTAGTCGCTTATAGATTTGGATAGCGTCATAGTACCCGTCGTCATTTCTGTGCTGAAATGGTGCCATCACTGTAATATACTGATCAAATTACCTTTTAGCGGTTTGTGCTCTTGGTGTTTACATCTTGGAGGTTGGTTAACCGGCGTCTATCACGTCTGCAGCCTGAAAAGGGGTTCAGTATATTACATTCTGGCTTGGCCATAATGACTATGTTAATTCCCATAATACTTTTACTCCCTATACAGCCTTCACTTTTTCTGGACTACGTATTACCAGTATAGAGATACAGTTTGGATCCTCTTGTAGCTTTCCGTTCTGTGAGATCATTAGATAGTTGTACCTTCTGATTCTGAATTTAGGTCAAACTTATTTCTCATACCGTCAGAACCAGTACCTGTAATGACCTTAATATATTAGTTAAACGTCTTCAATGCTAGTCTAGGATGCATGTATAATAACGATACAGAAGAAGAGAGATCATTTAGGGAGAGGTACGCGCACGAATTGCGAAAGAAAAAACAACAGGATACTCGCAGTGATAGACTAAAAGATGAGTTGGTTGAAGAAAGAGTAAAAGTGAATCAACAGCAAATGAAAACGCCAGGACGCAGAGGAGAAGAAATAAAACAAGAAGAAATAGACAAAGAAATTGTTAGGCGTGACAAGATGAAGAGCAAGCTTTGAAATAAAAAATGCGCTAACTACTGACATGTTTAAGTCGATACAGCCTCGCTTTTTGTTTTTTCATGTCCCCAATATGGTATCTAATGTCCAGCTATTGAAACATGCTCACTAAGCTTTTCCTCATTATTAAAAACTGCATTACATAGATCACATCTGTATATTTGAGGAACATCAGTGGCAGGAGGAACAATAGTAGGATAATCTGGCTTTCTATATTTTGATGGAATGATTATCAATTGTGGATAGTGACTAGTTATATAACATGGATAATCCTTGATATAATATTGTGATGGATCTGGTATTTTATCTCTTTCATAATTTTTGATTACTTCACTTTCATTAATTTTGAGCCATAATACATTATCATCCCATCCTTCTACCTTAGTAATTGGAATATAGTAATAGTGTATGTTTACAAAGCCTCTTTTAACAACTATAAAGCTTCTGCTTAAGGCAAGAATATCTCCAATATCTATATCATCACTTGTGTGAACAGACTCGTTTATGAGATCTATCCATGCTGATTTTGCAGGGTTAGATGATAGTGGATTTACCATAGTGAATGTGCAGCTAAATCATAATTAGTAATTTTTGTATTTTATCTATGTTTACTTACCTAATCTATTATCGGCTGAGGCTTGGTCATCTATAGTTATTCCTCTTTTTCTTTCTGTACCCATTTATCACCTTGTTTTACATACTCCTTTTTAACAGCAGCCCATGCAGCCTTATGAGCCACTTGTTCAGCGCTTTGTTTTTTTCCGCCACGTCTTTTTTGAGGTTTTTGATACTGTTCTAATGCTTTAGAATGAACTTTTTTATATATTTCCTGTGCATGTTCTGGTAGTGAGTCTATCTGCTTTTTTGTTCTGGCGGATAATCCAGTTGAAGTCGATCTTCTTGTCGAGACTGGCTTTTTTCTTGTTCTTGTTATGGTTTTAGTTTTTGCACTTGTTCTTGGCAACTATGTCTTATTCTTCAACAAAGAAGTATTTAACAATAACAAATCAATTAATCTATTCTGCATTTCCAATCATTTAGAAGCGGTTTTACGATTTTCTTTGCAGCAATCATATTTAGAGTAAGTGCACCTACATCTTCCTTACAACGTGAACATTCCATCGCTTTCATATTTTTTGTGGTACGATAACGAGAAAATGGCCTTTAATGGTTATATTAAATTAAATTAATTTTGTCTTGAATTATTGTCTGTCTGATGTTATCTTATATTTGCGTTAACACTAACTAAGTCACATACTTAACTTATTCAATTCATATCTTAAAGGTACGTATTTGTGAACATCGTGAACACACAGAAATAGCATATGAGTTTGTCCAGAGCTCTTTTTCCCTTAAGGAATAGTATTTGCTTGCTCAAACTTTGTTTCAGAAACTATTTTAATTCATAATGATAAAGAGTGCCAAGCATATCTATGACTATATGCAAGAACTGCGGTAAGCCTCTCAAATGGTTTAAAGATCCAGTCAATGAGAAATGGTTCCATTAGAAGCAGACTGTAACCTTGAGTACAAGAGTCCTGAAGATGCAAAAATGGAAGAAATACTTCAATGGAAACACAAATGTGCTGCAGCACCCACATCTACAGTTTATTGTCTGGATGTAACCATTATCTAAAATACAATAGCAAGGTTGTAGGTGTGGCTTCTATCCCAACGGTGTATTCCCCCAGTTCGTAAAAAATGTAATCAAGTATTATCTTATTATATACTGACCAATTCTCACCTAGGTCGTGTTTGAATATAATTCTGACTTGAGGACCGGAGCTAGTATTTTCAAAACTGTAATTTACCTTAGAGCAGTGGTCCATTCTGGCTCTTAACCACGACAGAAATGATTCTAAGGTCAAGCGGCCTTTCATAAAATGTACTGTTTCACTTATTACATTCTTGGCTACTTTTTCCGCCAATTCAATTACCTGTTCCTTTGTCATTATATTCTGAAAAACCTCTAAGAGAATTGGTCTAGTAATAGGAATCATTCCAACTTTACTTGCAAGCATATCCCATTCAACATATTTTCTTAGTATGCTATTAATTTCTGCGTTAAGACTGGTCTTATTATTTGAAGCATGCTGCTCTATTCTATTCAATATATCATGGTCCAACCTGAATGATTTTGTTGTACTTTGTTTTTTGGTCTTGTCATTACCGTTCAGTACGTATAGAACATCTTGAAGATTACCAGAACTCTGGCTACTGATAGTTGACAATTTAACTATTACTTCCCAAAAGAATTTTGTTACTCATCAGAGAGGATTGGACATACAGGTTTATAAGCATACAAGAAGTTCAGATGTAAAATTGATGTAGATTTATAGATTTACATGTATTGTATTACTAAACATTGCATTTAATTACAGTATATTGCTACTGGATTGAGAAGAACCAAGTATGAGTAGTACTGCGATCCTGGTATTTGTACTATTGTTAACATTTAGACGGTAATTGGATCAAAGCCAGAAAGACACTAACTAATATCCAAAAACAGGCTGGCCAATTTGTCGGACCAGCACCTAGGCATGAAGTATCGGCCAGCCTGCGAATCTTTCTTGCCCTTAGTAAAGCTAAATAATCTTTCAGATCAGATACTGCTTATTGATGGAAAAGAGAAGCTTGGGCCAGTTCGCAACATGCAGCCATCTACCCCCTTGTGCAAGAAGAGTAGACGGTAATACTAACTACTAGGGAGTTGCTTATAAAGCAGCGACATTCACGGTTATCTTTGGGATAGGCACAGAAGTTGGGTATTTTGATTACTATATTAAAGCGGCATTTCAATCACTCGCCCAGCGAACCATAGAAAACATCCCAGTTCTCCGATACGCGTTGACATATAGGTTTCAATTATTTCTTGTCCTCCTTCATAAACTACAATTACTTGATTTACTACATAGTCCGTCACTCAGGGCTAGCATTAACGAGTATTACAATAACAAGAGAGGATTGAGGTTCAAATACCTCAAAATCAAATTTCGGAATGTCTTCAAGTTCAAAAAGAAGGGATGATTCTAAGAGATATCGTATCCATTGCTATGCTAAGCTAGTTCACGATTATCTGTGTATGTCAGCTGAATTGTCCCCAGAGTTCAAGCATACAGTGCTGCTACCGCTTCCGCTATTGTCAGTGCTGATGACCCTTCTGATGTTA
>JAICVW010000291.1 GCA_025935105.1 Nitrososphaeraceae archaeon | reverse complement strand
CTGCATACCGAGTGGATTCGTAAAAAAACTAGGTAATGCCTAATAGACAAACTTAGCTTATCTGTAATTAAATAATACTGATAGATATTGTTAACGAAGTGATGGTTTAAGTTTTCTACTTTATAACACTATCCGAATTCTGTGTATCTTCCGTTGGTGTGATCTATGACATCAATTCAAGAATATTATAAGATCAAAGATAAGACTTGCCATTATGATGTTATAGTGATGGTGTCTTTAGATAGACAAAAGATGAATCTACAGTTTTAGATTTGTAGTTATTAATCAATAAGACTTGCCCTCGTCTACTTTGTACTCTCCATTTATTATTGATCTAGCCGTTTGAAAGATATTGATCCACATGGGCCAAGTTAATGTACCAGTGTTTGTATTTCTTCTACTTGGATGGTATGAAGCTAACAAGGTCTTACCATCATAGATAGGATATATCTTATTATGACCAAACCTCAATCCTTTAATATTGCAAACTTTGCAATATGCATCAAAAGCAATCTTTCCAAGAGTCAAGATAACCTTAGTTGTCTTGTCGAGAGTTTTTGTTTCTGTTATGAGGTATTGAGAACAATTGGAGATTTCTAATGGATCTGGTTTATTTAATGGCGGGGCACATCGTACTGCTGCAGTCAGATAGACATCCTTTAAAATTAATCCATCGTCTTTTGATACACTCGTTGGTTTACTCGCAAATCCTGTTTCAAATAAAGCTCTTACAAGCCAATCTCCAGAGCTATCCCCTGTAAATATTCTCCCCGTTCTATTCCCACCATGAGCAGCTGGGGCCAATCCTATAACCAATAATTTCGCTCTAGGATCCCCGAAAGTTGGAACAGGTTTTGCCCAATAAAGATCATCAATAAACGTCTTTGCTTTTGTTCTTCCAACTTCTTTAATGTATCTTGTTAAACGTGGACATAACTTACATCGTACAACGTGTTCGTTCATTTTGCGCAATAATACACTTTCTTCTGAAGCATTTGACAAATCTTATCCTAACTCATCTGAATTCTGTATATTAATTTAGACATATTATATTGTATACCTCTGCACACGAACATAGGCGAACAAAACATCTTACATACAGATGACTTCGGTTAATACCTTCAGGATAGACGAAGTTTTTATCTATCATTACTAGTACTAGATGGAACAGAAATTCAATTAAATCTAGGAATTCAATCAACCAATGTTCATCAGGATAATCCAGTAATGTGGATGAATACCCCCGTTTTCTTTTGCTGTCTTTGTACTTGTCAATGACAAATCTTTATACTTGAAAAGAGAGCAGAGTTAATTTATCTGAGAATAAATCAGAACTACTTAACATCCAACTAATTTTTGTAACGCTATAATATGAGGCTGCAAAATATTACATATTGTCACCTTAGAAATAACTAATTCAATTGCTTTATAAAAATCCATTTTGAAGTATCGTACTAACACACCTACTGCTATTGCGTTGCTTCTGGACACACCAACACTGCTACAGATAACCACTTTCTCATGTAGCTCCAAATAACTCGTAACTCTGACAATATTTAAGACGTACTCAGAGGGAGCATTATCTCCATCTATCAGCGTTCTTACATCAATAATCCTAAAATCATCAATAAATCCTATCTCACAGTTCACATACCGTTCGATGATTCCGGGTTTTCCTATTCCGTGAGTTGCAAGATTACTTAAAATATTGTGCATAGTCATCATAATATACTCCCAAACCTCGTCTTAATAGTATCTCGTAGTTGCCTAGGCTTATAATAAAATAGCCTCGGTATATCTAATTTCAGTTATTTAACTATATAGGCGGCGATATAGCAAACTGTATGTGAACAAATCCTGTAAGTCTATAACAGTCGGTAGCGTATTCAAGAATATGTTCGTGGGAATGAATTTTCTAACTACTATTGTATCATTAATGCCTACATCAAGCCTAGTCCTGGTAAATCCATCAATGCATATCAATCCTTTGCCTCTGTCGTTCTCTCTTGCCGGCCAGTTTAGAACAATAGTCTTGCTCCCAATCGATACAATTTTAGAGCGTCTCCTGTAGAAACGTTTTGACGTTCAGCTATATCTGGATCTATACGAGCAATTTTTCTTCCTACGTCACGTTGTTCTGTTACTTCAACTTTTAGATTTGGTACTTTGGTTGTATGATTGCGAGTGGTGTTTTTGTTATTAGTATTATGATTTTTAATCTGAAGACATGTCTTTATTACTATCTCTCAACTCTCCTCTATGGTAATTAATACTATCAAATGGCGAATCCTTATTAATTTATAAGCGTGTCCATTCTACCTCGGTAGACGATAATATCAGTTTTACTCTAATCCAAAGTATCATTGTAACAATTAATAATGCCGACAGCTGCGTCATGACATTCTCTAGATCATTTTGTTGTTGTTATGATTGCCCGGAAAGCAATTTACGAGAGGCCAATACAAAACGCATCATAAAAGATCTCAAGATCAGATATTATCATCAATATTACAATCCGCAATTCGATCTCAAGCTTCTTGAATATTCTGAATGGCGACCATGAAGTAAACACACGCTTCAGCAAATATTTTCCTATTCTGTTTGGCTCCGAAATTCATTTTTATTAGGCCTTAGGTTTATTTAGACGAGTAGGTTGTCTACACTGAATCCAAAATTCTCAAAAATAATGGTAGCAATTGATGGGTCAGAACATTCATTGAATGCAGCAGAATACGCTCTAGCAATAGCAACATCATATGGTACACAACTACATGCAGTTACTGTCACGTATGTTCCTGAATCATATCATGTGAAACAAGAGGACGCATTATCCGAATCAAGAGAAAATAGTGATAGCATGAATGATGTGAAAACATGGTTTGAAAAGTTCAACCAGGATGCAAGACAAAATAACATACAGTTAAAAACAGAATTGATTAATAGTCATAGACCGGTTGATTATGTTCTATTAGAATATGCAGAGAAAGAGAATATAGATTTAATTGTAGTCGGAACAAGAGGAAGGTCAGGCTTTAAGAGACTATTACTTGGCAGTATCGCATCGGGAGTTATAACCTATGCACATTGTCCTGTACTGGTAGTAAAGTGAAATAAAGGATTTTAGCATACATGGTTCTTTGGTTATTTTGAGAGTCATGCAAATAAAAATATTCGAACGATATAGTTGTCTGACCACGAAAGTTTGTTGATATGAAAGCAAGCAAGTGTTAGAGTTCGAGACTTAAAGGCAGAAACCAATAATAGTAATATAGGGATGGATGAGCATAAGAGGAGTTGTCGCTTACGGGAAAAATAGCTGTAATTACTGGATCTAGTAAAGGAATTGGTTTTGCGATGGCAAAGGAATTCGCAGAAAATAATGACGCGATCGTTATTGTCTGTTCTAGAAAACAGGAGCAAGCAGCAAGGGCATTAGCACAGATAAGGGGTAAAGCATTTGCGGCTGAGCTCGACGTAACTGATGGTTTGAGTATAAAAAAATTCATGCAAAAGATATTATCTGATCACAAACGAATTAATATCCTAATAAATAACTCAGGTTATCCTTTTGATAAGGATATTTGGTACAAGAAATTTCATGAAGGTACTGATGAAGAACTAGACAGAATTATGGACGTTGATTTGAAGGGATCTGTGCGTTTATCAAGAGCAGTTATTCCAGTCATGCTACAAAATAATAATATTATTACTGGAAATGAAAATGAAAATGAAAATAGAGGAGGAGTAATAATCAACATTTCTTCAACACCTGCAATTGCAGGATATACAGAAGGATCCCCATACACTATCGCCAAAGCTGCAAACATAGCTTTGACTAAATGTATCGCAAGAGAGTACGGCAGCAGCAATATTCGGGCTTACAGCTTGGCTCTTGGTAATATAGCAAGCCTGGCAACATACGGACCAATGACTGAAGAAGACAGACATCAAGCTGCTCAAGAGCCTTCAATGAAACGATGGGGTAAACCTGAAGAGGTAGCCAAAGTTGCAGCATGTATTGCAAGTAATAATTTTTCTTTCGCAACAGGTAATACCATTGTAATAGATGGTGATACTGTGTTATTGTGACTAAGAGCAAGAAGGAGAGGATTGAAATTTTCTGATATCCACAACCCAAATCATGTTGTTCAAATGGATTTCTTCGATTCCGCTATCTTCTTTCTCGCTCTTAATTTCAAAGTGGATTTTAACTTGCGTGGCTTCATTCTGAGCCTGTAATTACAACATGGGCACCAAAATCCATCCCACTTTATGAAAATTTCACATATTTGACATCGTTTCTGTCCTATAGAATAACGGTTACCACTGTTATGACGCGGTCTGATGGCTTTATGACGTATACAGATCTCTTTGCAAATCATTTCTTATTCTTTCTTCATTTCCTTCGTTCAGTCCACATAATCTCTCGGTCAGCCATATCACGGTGTAGTTCACGATCTAGTTCGGCGAAACTCTGTTTATAACCTTCACAAATCACATGCATATTATATTACGCAGTTCCGATAATCTAATAATAATTGTTACTAAACAAGAATTAATTATAATATAATTTTATCAATAACAATATCGAGGGAATCCCCTGCCAAAAACGTACATATTAGAATTACAACTTACTGTATTTACAAACCATTATAAAATTCACCCTTTAGAATAAGGAGCGCGTCTTCTTTTGTGTCCATACGACGAACATCAAATTTATTTTTAGAT
>JAICVW010000460.1 GCA_025935105.1 Nitrososphaeraceae archaeon | reverse complement strand
CCCATTTTACGTCTAACAAGCCCTTGTATGATAAATATGCAAGCGCAGCTACAAACAACCCAATAATTATTGCTGCAATTTTCGTTACCTTCTTGACAGCATAGCCTGCTAATACACCAAATAGAAAGCCTCCCCCTCCAGAAAAGATTAGATATTCTATTGGCAATTGAAAGCCTCCTTAACCTTTCTATTGACTCTGCATAGTAGATACAGAATTAGCCCCCTCTGTGTTTATTCATACCTAATCCTAGGATGATAGATAGCTTTATAGTTTGTGGTTAAGATCTTGGCATAGTTTTATTAATCTATATCACATGTTTCATTTAGATTGGGAGAGATCACTTCACTTGCAATGCTGTTCCGTCAGAAATGAATAATTAATCAACAATGATGGATAGGCAAATTAGCATTGGATAGTAGGTGGAGTGGTAGCTGACTGCCATACACAATTAAGTCATATAATAATTTTTTAGTAAGGCATAACAGATTAGCCTTTATAGTTGACTGTAAAACTACAATTATGAATCGATTATTTTTGTCAGCTGGGATGGTAATCTTTGTCACTGCGACCTTTCTACTTATCAACACTTTGAATACTACAACAGCATATGGTTGTATAAAGTCCTCTGGCACAAACTACACTACAGACGCAAATGAAACCTCTGCTAACATAACGAAAAGCTACTAGCCAAAGTAAGATTGTAGATATTTCCTCAAGTTGGCACCCAGGCATCAGGAATTGCCATCGTTGAAATTGGAGGACTAGTACGTGTGATAAAGGTAGAATCATCTTGAATGCATCCCGAATCAAATATTTCAGTTGAGAATACACTAAAGCGTTCTGAATGGAAAAACCAATAACTTGGACAGAAATATGATCTAGTCATGAACGAAACTGACGACTTGACCCTTAAAAAATGAGAAAATAAGTCTGGATTTCTGACGATTTGACACCTGACAGCCTGAAATTAGTGTAGCAGAATGTGGTAAGGCAATCGAGATTGGGTTGTAAAAATGGGTCAAATTTGTCTCTCATAACACCGAACACGCAGCTACTATAAAAAAAGTCTGCTACAATAATATCTTAAGTGATTAGCTGCTGTCTTCTTTCGATTTCTTGCAATCTTGTTGATAATGCTACAAGTTGATCTGATAGTTGTGAAATGGCATCATCTTTTAGCTTGTCACGATTTCTTAGGGATTGATTTATCTCCTCTAGTTCTTCTACCTTACTTTGGATATCTGCGCCTTGTCTTTCTAATTGAGGTATATTGAGAAATGTCAAGTAAGGTTCAACTTTACGAAATATCTCTGCCTTCTCTAAATCTTTTTTCGTCCAGTAAGTGGAACCAGAATGACCGATGAACCATTCAGAAAAGTCGGCATATCCCAAATCTGATATTGTAGTTTTTACAAACCTTCTAAAAGAATGGAGTGTTATTTTTCGCCGCCTTGAATTTCCATCTTCCTTATCACCTCTGCCTGAACGATCAAGCGTATTTGCAAATGATCTGCTCAAATCACGATACAGATATTTGGGATTTTGTCTGTCATTACTTTGATAAACTGCAAATACCAGATCATTGTTGTTTTTAACTTGTGTTCGAAATTCTGTGATAGTTTTTCCTGATTGTTTGTCTTGGTGGCATACCCTTCTTGTTCTATATTTGTAATCTAACCAAGACTTTAGCTGTTGAGTCGCTTCTTCAGTCAAAAATATGAGCCTATCAACTTTAGTTTTGGTGTATTCTCCTCTCACAAAAAGCTTGGGAGGGTTAAAATCAAGGTCTAGATCAGTTATTCTGGTAGATAATGCTTCAACAGCACGCATTCCAGTGGCTGCTAGCAACATTACCTATGTCCTTAGCCGGATATTATCACAGACATTCAATATTTCAATAATATCTTCCTTTGATATTGCTTCATGTTAATCAAATCAAACAATCATCACATTATTATCCTTATCTTCCTAGACATGTTATAGAATTATCGTAGTAACTTCTACTGTTATAATATTTGTAGACAGCTATTTTCTTTAGTTGGGTTTACGGTCTTTATTTATTCTTCAGAGCATCATATGATAGATAGCTCTCTAATAATGAATTACAAAAGAAGATTCACAATTAATTACGTGATGACTAGAGCAACGCAGCTGAACTGCTAACAAGAATGAAATTAATGCTAGTTTTTCAGTTAGTAAATTGGATGTATGGTTGCCATATATTTCTAGTTAAAATCTCCGAAACAAAAATCTTGATCTGCCATTTCCTAATGTTATCCCTAGCCTAAATGCAAGATATAGGTTGAAGCAAAGTAGATTGCAATCAATTGCAATAAAACGTACTTTTTTTATACTTATCTCAATAACTCAAGGATTAATATGTGAAAAATGTATAAATTGAAAAATCTGGAGAAGTGTAGTTGTTGCTGGGATAATTATATTACTAGTTGCCACACAACATGGGCATGCAATATGTAGTAATGCATCATTTTGCGGCTAAATGGATAAAGACCCCTTCGATATAGCATGGCTTGACCTTCGCCGATGATCTTTCGGGCTAGACTTTAAAAGAGGGGCTCCATAAATTTCATGTATGCGAAATCAGTACATTGTTTCACTTTTTATGATAATTATTTTAATGGTTTCCTCATTATTAGTAATGCCTTTCCTACGGCAAGCTCATGCAGATATACTCACAAATGCACTTAATCAAAGGATTGGAAATTATAATATATATATGAGAACAGTGCCTCCTAATCCGGTAGCCGGACAGAGTACAGAAATCTTATTTGCTATTAACACTGTTAATGGAGAAGAAATGGTAGATCAGCCCATTGCAATAAACATAACCAAAGATGGAATTAGACAAGAAGCGACGCATCCAATATTTGTTCCATATGGTCACTACGCATACAAATATATCTTTAAAGAACCAGGGAGATACGCCTTAGATATTGGTATACTTAATGACCCTGATACGGGCGAGAACATAACGTTTACCTTCCCCATTCAAATATATGATCCATTTGGAGAGTACTTTGCTTTTTCACAAGCTTCTCCATATTCATTGCCCGTTGGTTATATTGTTTTGATTGTTACTGCCTCATTAGTAGTAATTACTATATTAATTTCAGTAAAGATAAGAAATGAACGGGGCCGGAGGACGTCTGTTCACCACAGTGGAGCATCATAGAATGAAATAGTAAGAACTGCTACACTGGCCAACATAGGTTCATACAATTCTTTGATATCTATACTGACTAACATAATTACGTATTAATCAGTTGGGCATCCATACGGGGCAATATGACCTAAAAAAGTTGACGAACTTATGTTAACCAGTATAGTTGCAGGAGGCAGATTAGAGACATCAGTTGTTTATGTCTATTGGTCTGTGGAGTTGTACTACTGGGCGCAGTATATCGAATCGAGAAATAGGT
>JAICVW010000281.1 GCA_025935105.1 Nitrososphaeraceae archaeon | reverse complement strand
CATTCCATTGTCTATCGTTATAACGTCGGCTAATACCCATGACATGAAGGCTACTATACGTACTGGATAATATTATAGTTAAAAGACCCTCATCCAAAATTAATAAAGAGAGACAGGACCCCTGTCTTGATAAAGGATATGATTTTCGGGAGATTGAAAATAGTGTTATTAAGAAGGTTACTAGCCACATGTTCCACATAAAGGAGTAGAACAAGCAATAGAAAACCGCAGTAATCACAATCATACTAAAAGAAGGTGGGTTGTAGAAAGAACAAATTCTTGGCACAACAGGTTCAGAAAACTTTTGGTTAGGTATGAAAAGAAGTTTGAAAACTATTATACATTGGAATGTTTGAGTTGTTGTATCCTTATTTACAGGAGGATAATTATGGGATAGGCTCTTACTGCTTCCCTCGGCCTTTAGCTTACCTTTTGCTCTCTAAATACTCTTTAATATGATCTATAGATTGATAAAAACCTTGATAAAAATTGAGTGCCAATTCTAAAGTACTCCGCCCATCTACCTAGTTTATTATATCTATTCCATTAAAAACCACATCTCTACTTTTTAGATCGGCGATACCAATAGAATTTCCGACTAAGCTGACTGACTTCTTTATAAGAACGAACCATTAAATTTTCTAAAGCTAACTCCTGGATACACAATTTTGGGATTACCATGAAACAAATTCCTGGAAACCAATATGCCTAATAGACTGCATCACGATGTGTAGTTTGTGACTTCGGCCAGTATGCCCTGGAGAGAATTTTCTTGTTTAAACTGGCTAATCTGTAATGGGTATACCACGTTAAGTCAATAGTGATGCTAATAAATAAATGGATATCATTAAAACCGGTTACAGTGGATTTAGGCAGATCAAAAAAGGGGGCTTGTTGTCAATCGACTCATTTATAGCCCTATTGACCGATGTCGGACTTCATTCTACTATCTGCTGAGTTGTGTGGGCTACTTGTATGGTGGTGATGATGGCTAGTATTGGAATCGGAGGAATCTGTATGTGAATGATTCGTTGATTCTACGTTTGTATTATTTGTATCACCACTGACAGCTTGACTGTGTGAGGCATCATCATTGTGTCCAATACCCGAACTTGAGCTGATTGGACTACCTGAGAAGGCTTGCAAATAACAATCCGAAACCTCTGTCTCAGTGAGCTGTCCTGAGTGTGTACCAGCTGCATTTAATTCACATGCAGTAAGGTTTTTGAAACCTTGTTTTTCCGATGAACCTGGTTTAGCCGCCAATGCAGAGTACGTAAGACTGGTGTAGGTGAGTAAAGTTAGCGCTGCTGTAGCTACTATTACGATCACAAGGATACTCGATTTTCTTCTGTTATGTTTATACATGCAATGTCCTAATATTGACATGCTTTATACGAAATTAGTATAAGTTCATCAAAACCTAGTTTGTAATTTTTCTATTTATGGTTTTTAATGAATAATTGTATGTGCTCAGCGACAGAATACATACTGGCAAAAAATTGGCCTAAATTAGGAAGATAATGTGATTGCCTGGTTAAAAGGTCCTGAACGTGCGAATGAAAAGGTTACAGAGCATAATAGTCTATCTGAGGATATAATTACATGAATTATAATGGCCGGTGCTATATCTTTGTACCGTTTAACCCTCAATTTAATCTCCCTCACGAATGTGATCTTAATCACTTCATTTTCCAGTATTGCAACCAAATGGCTAAGAAATCTAGATTTCTTCACCACCATTAATTATGGAATCTGCAGACTCTCCGGAAGGGTTTATCAACGACTCGATTTTGACCTTCCATTCCTCTATTGTGTAATGAACTTCTTACTGATCCTTGTGTCTATGTTGCTCGTATAAGATGCCGCATTTGACGTGAAAGTAGAAAGCAACTTCTGATCGATACGGCTTTTATGAACTATTGTGGGATGGTTATTACACTAACTTCTTGTGAACGGCATTAAATTAGTCAGTTGGCCACTAATTAATTAATGAGTTAATTAATTAATCCCTTCTTTCCAGTTTCATTTTCATTCCATATTTTGGACGTAATGTAATGCTTGGATCTAGTTCTACAGGGTGACCATGCACAAGTCTCAATTTCCAACGTCGGGCAATGATCGCAAGTACAAGTATGCCTTCCATCCATGCGAATGATTCTCCTATACAAGCTCTCATACCGCCACCAAAAGGAAAATAGCTAAACCTCGGAAGCGAAGATCGCATTTTAGCATTCCATCTATCAGGATAGAACAGGTTCGGCTCATTATAATAACGTGGATTACGATGCATAACATATTGACTCATCAGAATCGAGGAACCTGCGGGTATGGTAAAGTCCCCCAATGTAAAGTCGCTATCTACATGGCGGCCCATCGACCACACTGGCGGGAATAGTCTCATGGACTCTCTTAGCACTTTCTCAGTATATTCTAATTTTGGTATATCTTCTACAGCTACGGTCCCAGCGTCCCCAATTACCGATTTCAACTCATCTAATAGTTTAGCATCAATTTTTGGATTTTGAGATAAAAGATAGAACGTCCACGTGAGCGCATTCGCGGTTGTTTCATGACCTGCAATAAATATAGTCATGACTTCATCTCTTGCTTGTTTATCTGACATTCCTGGCGAGGATGAATCAAAATTGCTGCCAGTACCGGCACTAGCAGTAGTGCCCCGACTGCTAGATTTCCCATTATCTTGTGCTTGGAGCAAGCGCGATAATAGATCGTCATAACTGTTAATTTTGGATTGGATTGCTTCCCTCCTTTGCCGAATCAAGCCATACACTAGTTCGTCTAGTTTCTCTTTGGCTTCTCTGGCCCCCTTAACATTAGGGAGAATCGGAAACTTGTTGAGGACATGTCCAAGTGGACTCTTAAGTCTCTTTCCATGATTGCGTAATGTTGTCAAGGCTTTACTATAATCTTCAGCTTCAGACTTTACATCATAATTTAATACTGATTTGCATATTATACCGAGTGTAAGTTGCATCATCTCTTTAGAAATATCCACTGTCTCTCCGTTTTCCCACCTGAGTTCCATGCTATTAGTAAATTCAGTAACTATCTGCCCATAGACGGTAACTTGTTTCGGATGAAATATTGGTTGGATTATTCGCCTTTGTCTATTATGAAGGTCTCCCTCACTTGTCACCAATCCTTCCCCTAAAATGGCCTTTGCAACTTGAAGCTTTTTTCCTTTGGTAAAACTGCGATGGCCATATACCAGCACTTTCTCGATATAATCCGGATTATTTATCAGATATATATGTTGACGCCCAAGTTTAAAATAAGCAATATCTCCGTACTTGTTGGAAATCTCCTGAATTGATTCTATGGGATCATGCAAGAATTCACGAACAATCTTAAAAGGTCTTGTCTTATATAATGGACCTGGAGGATATTTGATAGTAGTTGCTTTAGGCAAGTCAGTACAAAGTAACCAAACCGGTTAAGTATAAGGTTTGCGTTACCCGTATCAGAAAGTCGGGGAACCACAAAGTGAAGAAAAAAATGACATAGTGAATATTTTGTAAGATTCAGGACTATAAGATCTCGAATATCGCTTGTACCCTAATTATTATTTTATATAATATTGATCACTACAGGTAGATTGGTTTGCCAAAAAGTATGTTAGCTGAAGACATAATGTTGGCTAAATTGAATAATAAGGTCGTGCACTGCAATTTGTGTCCACGCCTATCGAAATATATTTCAGATGTGAAAAAAGCAAGACCGCTAGATTTATTGATGAAAATTACTGGGCCAGACCGGTACCAAGCTTTGGAGATCCAAAAGCCAACTTATTGATCATAGGCTTAGCCCCAGCAGCTCATGGAGGGAATAGGACAGGAAGAATATTTACCGGGGACAGCTCGGGTGACTGGTTAACAAGTGCTTTATTTAATACCGGCTTTGCGAACAAACCTACCAGTATATCCAAGAACGATGGATTAATTCTAAGTAATGTTTATCTGACTGCAGCTGTAAGATGCGCCCCTCCATTAAACAAACCTAACCGGGATGAGATGTACAACTGTTCACGATACCTCTATACAGAAACAAGAATACTAGAGAATACAACGTTAGTCATACTGGTTCTGGGAAAGATTGCGTTCGATGCATATTGCAACACTTACAGCATTAAAGGATTGGCTTTCGGACATAATAAAATTTATTCAGTGCATGGTGATAAGACTCTGATTGTATCTTACCATCCAAGTAGGCGTAACACTAACACAGGTACATTAACATGGCAAATGTGGATTAACATCTTCCAAACAGCAAAGTCGATAATAGATCAGAAGACAAGAGCCTAATCGCGTTGCTTGTTTACACTTGTTCTTTTCAGTAAAGATCGCAACTAATTTAATTTGAATGATTTTTGGCAATTGATCTTTTTATTGCTATGGTTTTACAATGCGAATAAAACAATTTTTGATGGCGGGATAAACAATCTTGGAATGAACAAAGACTATCAGATGTTATTAATGTGACATTCAAGTCACTACTTAAAAAGGAAATTTGTTCCAAAGGAAAAGTGCCATGAGAATCTATCGCAGGCAGTTTGTTATCCGATACCACATATTGTTGGTAGTTCCAAGAGATTGTTTAAATTGTAGGTATCGGCATTATTCTCTGATGACTGTTTGGGTTCTGCAGAAAAGGACGTAGATAATGGAGCTTTCGTGAGTGAAAGCCATTCAAACAAACAAGGATCTAGTTCCCGTGATTCGATAATAGACATGATAATGGGTAAACCTAGTGCCAACAGCAATGTCGGTCTTGAAGGGCAAGAACGAATAACTGT
>JAICVW010000650.1 GCA_025935105.1 Nitrososphaeraceae archaeon | reverse complement strand
CCTGCTATACATTAGAATTAGATAAGAGTTCATGCCTGGAAGGTATTTGTTCGTAAGTTCGATTTGTTGTCAGGCCATTAATCAGTTGCTGCGCCTTCTTTGTTAGGTTTTTTAATAAGACACTGTTGTTCATATTACCCATGATCTTCTCTGCGCCTTTGTATACGCCGGAGACAAATACATTCCAACCCAATCCTACGATAGCTAAAACAACGACAATAATCACTATTAGTGTTACCACGCCCATACACATTGAATTCTCGAAGAAGGCTTTAAAAATTATAGACTTTACTTATGTACAATTATGTGTATATATTGTTCTGAAGCAGGCGGCCTCGGGCAGGCTAACAATCCTTAATAGTCCCCTGCATTCTAAACGCAATCGATGCTGACAGATAAATCGTAGCTGGTTAATGGGCTCGCCGATGTGTCTATATGTCACGCATGCAATCCTAATTGAGTCTAGGCTTTGGTTCCTTCACAGTCTCATATGATTAATCTACAGTAATAATAAATTCAGGACTAAACTATTGAATTAAATTAAATTGAACGGTCAAAACAAGATAAGTTTGAGGCTAAGCCGAGCTTTTGTATTAATATGAGATGTCAGTTAAGCTCATTCTACCTCGAGATCCAAACTAGGCTAAATATTTGCTTTAAGCAGAATATAGGCTCAGGAGGGACTGAGTTAAATTCTTCGTAGATTCGATGAAAAGTTAATAATTCGACAATGTGGAGGAAATAAAGGTCCGGTGAGTAAAAACAGAACTATGGAAAGACCGCCGCCTTCCCAGAGCCAGACAGTCTCATCGAACTAAGTCGGGCAGACATAGCTCCATTAATGAATGTGAATTCTTACATATCTCTGCAAATTTGTGATTCTTTGACCCCAACACTGGTGCATCATTTAGTTTTTTTGGTAAAGCAACCTATCTTAATTCTCCTTCAATATGTTTTACCAAGTCTTCTACATTTACTGGCTTCCTTATGAAACAACCGATGTCTTCTAATGAGTTTACAGAAGGAAACACAGCTTTCAAAGCTTTATAATTTACTTCAAATGCCGTGATGAAGCAAACTTTCACCTTTTCCTACAATTTTCTAATTTCTTCATATAAACCGATGCCATCCAATTGTGGCATAACAATATCTATCAGCAGCAAGTCGTATCAACCAGCCTGGAAGGAGCTTAGAGCAAGGTGAGGATCATTTACTGTATCTACTGTCAGGAAGCCTCTGTCCCTCAAGCCTTTTTGGAATGCCAACGTGATTTCAGGCTCATCATCTACAATCAGTATTCTGCTAGGCTTCTTCACCATCTCACCTTTTCGCCTGGGCCATAATTCAGATCCTGTGTACTTAACATGAGCCTTTGAATAAGCAGCAATGACGAATATCCTGATGGATTCTGTTGACCAAATACCTTTCTATTGACTAGGAAACCGCTGAAGTTTAGGATATTCTAGCACATTATTCTTTCTTGAAATCATTAGGTAAGATATTTCAGTTTTTGGTCACAGATGGCAGCTGTCAGAGATGCTCTTGTTTGGACAATCTAATTCGTATGCCTTCCTGTCTAGTTATTCTTTTAGCAAATCCTTGAAGAAGCAAGATACATCCAACCTGTGTTATCGATATCTTCGGTACATGATAGCACAGCAGTTATTTTCTGATGCACGGTCACCTCTCGGTCCTGCTGCCTAAGGGTAAGATGGGAGAATTGCGGTATACCCGTCTAGATAAGTACCAAGAAGTTGCAGATAAATTTTAGAATGTAAGAATATTATGACAAGTACAATACTCTGCAGCCGGCTACATTAGCGTCGGACTATTATTTTAAAAGTAAATTAGAACCAACGACTATAATGAATGAAGTGCTTCCTTGTGCTCAAAGAGTTATCTAGATGGATCGATAGAATGGGAGTAGCTCGGATGAGAGAGCTTAAATTAATACAAAGTCAAAGTTATTACTCTAATAAGGAAGTCACGATGAATGTAACCCAAATATGGTGCGTCATGCTCGCTGACTAATTACTTGGTGTATAATTTGTGGAATGGTTTGGTATAAAATTATTACATTGGCGCTGCATGAGTAACCTCGACTATTTCCTATAGCTAGCTGAATCTTTGTTATATTTGAGCCGAAAAGGTCTCCCACAAAAGTTGAATACTTGATTACTTAGT
>JAICVW010000598.1 GCA_025935105.1 Nitrososphaeraceae archaeon | reverse complement strand
ATTTCTTTCATGTTCATAATATTTAGACTCTATTCCTTTGGAAATGATATCAAATTCTGCAATCTCTAATCCAGTAAAAGATTTGAATAACAATGGTTGTCTAGATAGTCGATCATAAGACATCAATACAGTATCGAGTATGTCCAGATCAATGGAGAATATAGCTTTAAGCTTTCAATTACGCAAGAGGTCCAGTCTATAAGAAGGATATTGTGAACAAGAAGTTACATGGTGTCAATGCATACACACCGATAAATAATTTTCAAAGATTACTGGTACAATAATATATTATGTCAGTAGCTTCTGTCTTCTTTCAATTTCTTGTAATCTTGTTGAGAATGCTACAAGTTGATCTTATAATTGTGATATAGCATCATCCCTTAGATTTATCTCTTCTAGTTCTTCTACCTTACTTTGTAATCTGCACCTTGTCTTACTAATTCGGGTATATTTAGAAACGTTAAATAGGATTCAATCTTGCGGAATATCTCCGCCTTCTCTGAATCTTTCTTTGCCTACTGATCTGTATGTTTCAACTTGGAACTCCAATAGATATGATTTCCCAAAAGATCACTAGAGACCTAGAAGGATGGGTCAATTCAAAATATGTCCGGGAATGTCTAGGAGTTGGCCACTACACCTTTAGCTTGCGAGTTGATCTAGTGCCGTTACTTTAGTTATTCCACTTATTGTTGTCATACTGACAATCAAAGCTACTCCTATCACTATCAATGTGATTCTTGTATCAAATCTGAGCATCTTATTGTTATCTGCAATTTTCCAGGTTGTTGGTTTTGTCATTGTAAGATAGATTGATCTTATTTTTGGTTATAATCATTGTTCGCCCATGAGACGTAACATAGTTACTTGAAGCCTTATATTCAAGAAAAATATCACTAGATCAAAATGACCGATACCACTACCCATAACAATCTGGTAAAACTAAATGAACAACAAAATGGCCCTACAAAAATCTTCGTCAACTTGCCAGTTAGCGATTTGAAGAAGGCGATGAATTTTTTCAGCGAGCTTGGGTTCACATTCAACCCAATGTTCACTAATGAAAAAGCTGCATGCATGATTATAAGCGAAGATATCTACTCCATGCTGCTGGTTGAAAAGTTTTTCAAAAGCTTCATTCCAGATAAGGAGATCTGTGATACCAAAAAGAGTTCCGAAGCCATCATTGCGCTATCAGCCAATACTCGTAAGGAAGTGGATGAGTTGATTAGAAAGGCTGTGGCCGCTGGCGGCTCTGAGTACAGACAAGCTCAGGACTATGGCTGGATGTACGGCCGAGCTTTCCAAGATATTAACGGTCACATTTGGGAAATAATTTACATGGACATGAATGCAGTACCTGAAGAAATGAAGAAGAAGAAAGGATGAAACGAATGAGTGAATTCAAGACTCAAGAAATGGTAACGATTAGTAGTAGGCAATGCATGAAAACTAATGTTCAGTTGAATAATTCTGAAGAATATTTTTGGGTCTTAGATATGCCAAAGTCGTGGGACACACTTTCTAGTAAAGCGTAGTCAACGTCGAGGGCCACGTATTTCCCAGGTGGCAAATAAATTGTCATGTGCAAGCTTCCGACATCTCACACCGATTTAATGATTAGCGCTGCGTTGTACCGGTCATAATTTATTTCCTTGTAATACCAAATTATTCCATGATTGGTTTGCTCAGGATGTCAATTCAACTGAAGCTAATATCATGGCCGTTGCTGAAAAGCCATTTAATTTATCAATTTTTGCTGAAAAATCTGGTCCTCCGGCTTGGAAGCAACATCATACTTGCTGCTGTAGTTCTATAACAGATTTTGGTTCGGAACTTGCCATAAATTTGAATTTGAATCTACTGTTTGTAGTTTGTGACATCTCAATGTCATTATTCTGTGCTAAACCTGCAAATCTGCATAATTGACGACCGGTCCAATATATTCAAGTTTTTCAATACCTAAATCAGCAACAATAACCTCACCAGTGTTAATTCCACACTTCAAACTAATATCAATTTGAAAAACACCTCCGTATCCCTAGCCATTAGATTCCATTAATCAAATTATCTGATACTACTACTAGATTCAAGTATCATGGTAGCCACAGTAATGATGAGCCGTTTATTAAATTTAGAATATATTGTGTGAAATGGGCGCCGTCATATCAGACTAATACAGTTCTGTTCGCGTATCATTATCATTTCCCAAATAGTGTAGTGTACTGAAAAAAACCCCTTTTGATGATATAATACCTCCACACTTATTCGTATTATCACGTTTAGATGGCACTAACGACTACAACCGGATAAACTTTATACATCTTCAAACTAATTCTATGCTAATGGGTAGCACACCCAAAACTAACTCAGGACGGCTAAAGCTATTGGTTGAAATTATTGCAATTACAGAGAAAGTTAGTAGATATTTACCGATTATTGTATTTGCCTATACCGGGTTGACACTTATTTTCGCCATAATAAACATTTTAGGATATAACATAATATTGGGAATAATCCTCTGCTTTTTCGCAGGTTTTGGATTGTACCTTACAGTTAGAATAGTTCTAACAAGAAGAAGATGGAGACAGGATTCTCAGACCTAT
>JAICVW010000666.1 GCA_025935105.1 Nitrososphaeraceae archaeon | reverse complement strand
TTAAATTGTCGTATGGATGAATGTAAACACTGGGGTTGTAATAGACTCAATAATACTTGTGTAGGATGTGGCATCATCATATGTCCATCTTGTTTGATGGAACCCAAGCGTTGCGGCTGTGAAAATAGGGATACTTGCTGCGCATAACTTCAAATAGGGATAAATTTCTGGCTGGGGCATTGAGCATAACGGTGGGACCAGATAGCGACGCTAACGGAGGCGGCGTTGCGTTAAACAGTGGAAATACAAATGAAATAAGTGGCGGTATTGTATTAAATGGCGTACAAGTACTGGGCAATTGTGGTTGGTGGTGTCATCTTGTTGTTCTCATTTACTAGCGGGGTTTCCGATCGACCACCAGCGATGTGAACTTGCTCTTTGTATCACTATAATATGAACGGTAGAAACATTCCTTACTCCCTTGTAGGATGTTCGAAAATACTTAGATAGAATAAACATTCAAATTCGAATAAACAATTGCCATCCAGTCAGTACCAACACATTTCAAAATTGATGGACGTAATTTGCAAACTTAATCCTAATTCAATTTTGGACGTTGGTGTTGGTTTTGGCAAATATGGATTGCTATCTGTAGAGAAAATCTAGAGTTGTGGGATGGTAGACAAAAGTATCATAAATTCTTAAGAAGAATAGCT
Organism: Nitrososphaeraceae archaeon; assembly: GCA_025935105.1. Taxonomy (GTDB): domain Archaea; phylum Thermoproteota; class Nitrososphaeria; order Nitrososphaerales; family Nitrososphaeraceae; genus Nitrosopolaris. Next base: position 1,396 of record JAICVW010000666.1, on the reverse strand, counting down.
GGTGTTGAAGTATATGCCAAATACATCACACCAGTACATTACTTTGTGTACACTAATATCTACTCCGAGGATATATACACTTGATTATAGATATGATCTAGTTTTACTTGTCGATGTTTTTGAACACTTTGATACAACGGCTGGAGAATTGCTGTTGCGAAAATTAGTGAAATAATGGTGTTCTGATTTCTACTCCTAAAAATCCAGGTCCTGAGAATGATGCATTTGAGAATATTTATGAAACACATAGAGCAAAATGGACAAGGGCGGAATTATCAAAATATCTTAACTCACATATTATCCGAGACACTACGGATTGTATATATTGGCGCTAAAGATAGCGTCCAGAAATTAAAGAGAAGGATACTTTTAGAAAGGTTTAGATTTATTCCAGGCACTAAAATTCTGCTACTAAAAATGTAAAATTAAGAAAAAGCAGCAAAGATCAACAGGAACATCATACCCCAAAGATTGCATGAGTTTCTGTTTATCTCATTTCTGGGATGTAATAGCATAGGTCTGAGAATCCTGTCTTCATCTTCTTCTTGTTAGAACTATTCTAACTGTAAGGTACAATCCAAAACCTGCGAAGAAGAAGAGAATTATTCCCAATACTATGTTATATCCTAAAATATTTATTATGGCGAAAATAAGTGTCAACCCGGTATATGCAAATACAATAATCGGTAAATATCTACTAACTTTCTCTGTAATCGCAATAATTTCAACCAATAGCTTTAGCCGTCCCGAGTTAGTTTTGGGTGTGCTCCCCATTAGCATAGCATTAGTTTGAAGATGTATAAAGTTTATCCGGTTGTAGTTGTTAGTGCCATCTAAACATAATAATACGAATAAGTGTGGAGGTATTATATCATCAAAACCTACCAACTTTTTTCCCATTGTTATCAACTTATTATCTACTGTTACCGCTAGGCTACCACCTGCTTTCAGCTGCTACCACCTGCTACCAAGGAAATTTAGTCGTGCGAGAATTACCCAACCCATGGGTACCCTTAGAAAAATAAAAATTAATTTCAAAATTATACACACATAACGGGTTCAGTCTTCCCCCGTATGTGCCGCAGATTGATGTAATAAATCTAAAAAATTAGGTCGTGCCACAGTAGACTTACAATAAAGGGTCCTCAGTTTTGCTTGTTTGAGTAGTTGTTGTTAATGGTAAGTCTAGGAACTTGTCTTTCATACTCTCCTCCACTATTGTGCTAGCTTCTTCTATGATTTTCATTGCGTCTTCATTCATTCCTGAATTGCTTGGAGCTATATCAGTGACTGGAATATGCCCAGACTCATTCATTATATTGCCCAAAAGATCTGATATTTCGCCTAGTGATTGATCTGCTTTTGGCATCATCGAGGACAGCCTTCCTTGAATTCC
>JAICVW010000432.1 GCA_025935105.1 Nitrososphaeraceae archaeon | reverse complement strand
ATATCCAACATCCGGTCTGCTTCATCAAGAACGACAAACCTTACATCATCGAGTTGGATTGAGCCTCTCTTCAGATGATCAATCAATCTTCCTGGAGTAGCAACTACTATTTGGGCTCCCCTTTTCAACAGATCATGTTGAAGCCCAATGTTTTGACCACCATAAATAGAAACACACCTGATGGAAGTGTATCTCACAAATTTATGTATCTCAGTCGTTACTTGAACTGCCAGCTCTCTCGTTGGTACAAGTATAAGAGCCTGTATCGAACCGGCAGGCTTAATCTTATCTAAGATTGGCAATGAGAATGCCGCTGTTTTGCCAGTTCCCGTATGCGCCTGGCCTATTACATCAACACCTTTTGAAATAAGAGGTATAGCCGCCTCTTGTATTGGAAAAGGTGTATGAAATTTGTTATCGTTGAGTGCTTTAAGAATTTTAGCACTAACTCCTAACTCTTCAAATGTACTTGTCATTTTTTATTTCTCGCTTTTTTTCTTTTAGTAGGAAAGTTACGGAATATCTGAATAGTTTGCCGTGTTTATCTGCTTACCAAGTCAGCCGTAAATCCTTTGTCAAATGTTCTTAGCAATCCGCAGCTATAAAAGGGTTATTGCAGGAAACAGAAGTAAGGCTAAAACAAAAATTTTGACTATGCAGTAACATTCTTTATATAATTAGAAATATACTCCCGTTTTCTTCAACAACAGGATATATAGTTAGATTGCCTGACTTTCTCCATTCGGGGTTCTGCTCTATCCACGTTTTTTCCTTTTTCCAAGACTTCATATTTTCGAGCCGTCCCGTAAAAATATCGTATTCGTAACCATGCATGTAACAAACTATTCTATTATCCTTCAATTCACCCTTCGAAAGCGAGGCCCCCCTATGCGGGCAAGAATTATTGAAGGCAAATAACTTGCCTCGTTTTCTTCCCACAATTACCTCAATATGTTCAACTGCAAAGAACTGCATAGTATCCTCCTTAATTTGATCACTACTACAAACTCTTCTAAGCATGTCATCAACTACCATTTCTTGAGCCTTCTTAACTGACCTAATACGAAAGCATAAATATCTATAGTTAGCTAGATGACTAGTTATGAGTTTTTGTACCTGTTCCAGATCTGCCATCGTTGATTCTATCGACATTCTAATGTAGATTTGAATCCAATTATGTATGATCGTTTGGAAGCTTTAGCGAGTTTGAGGGAGGACTTTCCTGTTCAAAAATTGACTATAAATTTAGCCGGATTGACAACGTTAGATGTTGACGAATTTAATAAATCCGAGCTTGTCAGCATATTTCGACGCCACTCAAACCTTCATGGGTAGGATTCTGAATCACGATCTTTTTGGAGATATTTTTGGTATTTATAAAGGAGAATGACTATCAGATGAAATAGAAAATTGGAATACACTATATTGCCGCGAATTTCTTCATCAGCTGAAAGGAGAACTTAGATGTCCGAGGAGATAAATGAAATTAAAAGAGTATACTCAGGCTTAGAGACACTATACAGCACCTATTTCCCTAAATCTGATTCTTCTTTCATTGACGATCTGCTAAGAAGATCTCTAAAGGATCCCGAGATGCCGCCTATCTACATGGTTGAAGTATTCACACGGACTAGCGTTAACCCGGAAGTGGCTAAACAATACATTTTCGAGAAGACAGGCATGATTCCTGGTGTGTACGAAAATGGAACTCTTTTCGTTGCAAATCACAAGCTAACGCTCGAGATTCTGAAGGAAATATCGGATTTTGATGACGTCTTAGAAGTGGCAGGGGAGTATACAGGAAACGTAACTGCCAGGGGAGCATCTCACGTGCATTCCGAGCATTGCCCGCTACGCAACCTTGACTACGCCTACTAACCTAAATCTTAATAAAGATACGAGTGAGTACAACTTTGCGAGATATGCACTGCCGGGTTCGATAACAAGATGCCGTTAATTTATGGCAAAAACATTCCAAATTCTAAGAATGTAGGTAGTGCATCATTTTCTGATTCCACTAATTGAAAGCCTCTTTTCAAATATTGTCTATATTTTAAGTATATTCTAAGTAATCCCATTCAGATATATTAATTAAATTACTCACAAGAAATTATTAAATGGTGAATTCTAAAAAAGCCGAGTTGGAGCTAAGAATTGAAGTTGATGTACCCACAGATATAATTAATGATAAAAACAGACTCGTTGCGGTGCAAAATGGACTGGTCCAAAGCATGTCTAAAGGATTGTACGAGCAAGGGGTCTCATTTAGGATTAATCATATTAACTTCGAAATAAAATAGCATTTCTAGGAATACAGACTATTTTGCTCAACTAATTTTGTGAATAAAATTTCGGAGCCTAGAACTAATCTTGCCAATGAAATGTGAATCATGATATTAATTTGAAGAATCTCATTACTTGAACAAAAGAGTCTGTAATAAAAATGGGGAAATTTCTACTAGTCTGTCGTCTACTTGCAATTTGATCTACAACACACCGGGCTAAAGGAGTGACGCACTATAGAATTTTCTTATTGACGTTGAGCTTGTAATACCATTCAAATTTGAGATTTCTGCAGCGATTTTCTCATAAACATGATCATGAAGTCCTCGGGCTTCTGCTTCATTCTCACCCCTTGAAACGATTTGAATACGTAATCGAGTTTGGTTCTTGTTGTTGACTATCACATGACCTAATGGATGCGTCTTAAGATACAATGCTCCTGCACGGTTAGATTTTACTATGCCAAATATTGTGGGAGCAAGCATGGCCTCACTGACGTCCAACACTTCGGAATTAGATTCAATAATGTAAAAATCTCCAACTTGCTTTACAATCAGGGGAACAACACTCTCTGAAAAAATAGCTTTCATCTCTTGGGGGATCCCGGGCAGGCAAATTAGCGTCGTTCCATCATTCTCAATTATTACTGCAGGTGCAGACCCAACAGGATTTTGCATTGGCTTTGATCCCACTGGAATCTTGGCCATCTTTAAGCGAATTTCATTGAGCTTAGGGTTCTTTAACTGCACAGAATAGCTTTTTTTCAACATGTCTACTGCATTTTCATTTACGGCAAGCTCTAGATCAAGACTCAGAGCCACACCCTCCAAAGTTTTGTCATCATAGGTTGGACCAAGTCCACCCGAAATTATTAACAAGTTTGGTCTTCTTGCGATTGCCTCCCTCACCGCCCGGTCTATCTCGTTTACATCATCACCTATTACTGTGATCCTATTGACAACCCCTCCAATCTCAAATATTTTCTGGGATAGCCAATGGGCATTGCTATTGACTACTGTGCCTGAAAGCAACTCGTATCCAACGCACAATATCTCTGTTGACAGGCTATTCATACTATTTCGAAGAAACTGAATTCACTAATATTAACCGACAAGCACACAAAGTTGCTTTCAAGACTAGCTAGTTAATATACAATATGACGAATTAGGTAAAAGATGTATGGTCAGGGTTAGTGGTACTTACGTAGAAAGAGAAAGTGGGTTCTAGTCTAAATTTCTCAAATAACAAGTCCCTTACATCTACTGTAATTAATATAGGCAAGTTAAGGAGATTATGTACT
>JAICVW010000646.1 GCA_025935105.1 Nitrososphaeraceae archaeon | reverse complement strand
TGTGTACTAATTTTGTAAAGTGCCCACTTCCAGGAACGCCAGTATGTACATAGCCATCCTTGTTAACTGATAAGGATACTAAAATTGGTTCAGCCTTCTTGATGCCTTCTTCTTTACCACCTACCATAAAGCAGGCACCATGCCTAGCACCATCTAAGCCACCACTTGTACCACAATCAAGAAAATATAATTGCTTTTGGTCCCATAGTTTTTTTTCTCTTTCAATAGAGTCCAAATAAAATGAATTGCCTCCATCCATTACTACATCGCCTTGATCCAAATATGGCAAAAGCTCTTCAAGGACTGTGTCAACCGTCTGGCCGGCAGGTAAAGAAAGGTAAACAATTTTGGGATGTCCTAGATAAGAAACAAAAGATTTGTAGTCTGTAACCACCTTAACGCCTTTTTTCTCAAGTTCTGGTTTTCTCTTACGTGCTTTTCCTGTTACTTCAATATTTTTTTCTGTAGCCTGAAGTGCAAGATTTCCACCCATCTTGCCTAATCCTATAATTCCTAATTTCATTTGATTTGACATGTTTCTAATACATAAAGAAGCAGTATTCAATAAATGAATTTCAAAAATGAATTTGGGTGAAACCTCCATTATATGTATATTTAGGCTAAACTCAAAAGTTAATGAGCAAATAAAAAGCTTTTCTATCATTATGACCCTGGAACAGTGCAGCAAATAAAAAGCCTCGTCTCTCATTTATACATACAGGATTAATACCTGAAGATGGAACTGAGGTAATTGTAAGATGGGTAACGCACATCCATCCCGGGGAAGAGAGCTACCATCATGTTCCTACGGTCTCCAACACTGAAATGAGATGCGCGTGTTCGAACCGATAATCTATTGGAGGAGTCTGTTTGAATTAATAAGAATTGGAAGATATGGCTAGGGCTTTTGAAGTTTGCGTACAAAATGAAACTGACCTGATCAAATAAGGAGGGTTAGAATTATTAGGAAATCACGATTTAGAGAGTATCTGTATAAAGGTCAGGGTCTTAATTTTCTCATGGACGCATCTTTAGTTATTGATATGATATATGGAAGAGGGTTTGGAATTCCTCCTGATTAAGCACATTTTACAAGACATAGACCTTGTGTGATTATTAAGGATATAATATCTACATGTGCCTTTGTTACTTTGTTGGCTACCACTATTATTAATTTTTAATCCTTTTTTTCTTCTTTTCCGATGAGCCCACCAAAAGCCAGGAAGTCTATCATTTCCTCCTCGCTATCGTTTGTAATTGAATGTGTAGTATTCTCTGGAATGTAGATGATATCGCCATCTCTGAAATGTGCCTCTTCGTTTCCAATCTTAATCTTTCCTTTTCCATTTATTATGTAGTATACTTCCTCATGATCTTTGTGATAATGTGGCTCATAAGAAAGATGGGGCTGTAGCTTGGCATACGAAACGTATGTAACTGCTTTTAGACACTGATATTCTGGTTCAAGTTCAACTTGTATATCTCCACTAGTTTTCTCTGCGTTAGAAAGTAATCTCCAATCTAATCCACTTTTGTGTGCTATAGTAGGATGTGTGTCGCGCCAGTTTCTTATCACTATCAATGCTAGTAATAATAATACACAACATAACTAAATAAGCAATACGGCAATAGAATCTATTTTGCTAGCCTTCTTTAAATATTACATCAAAAATTTAGGCCATTATACAATGTCAAAGGCTATCACTCTAGCTGGTGCTCCGCCTATACCTTTGAGAAATAGCGGTAAGCAAACAATAAACATTCTCTTGCTAAGGCATTTTTTTAGATTTGAATTAAGACCCTCTATGATGCATATATTCCTCGATAAGAGAGTTCTATGTGATAAACCCTCTTTAAAATTATATTTTTCTACACTAAAGGAGTCTATTCCAATACACTTGATATTATGATCGACGATCCACTTTGCAGCAGAAGGCTCAAGGTATGTAAAATCCCGCATGATGCTTTCATTTTTATCCCATTGATCACTCGTTCCAGTATAAAGCAAGACTATGTCGTCTTGCTTTACTATTTCTGAATAAATATCAAGATCGACATTTGTGATCCCTTCGCCGACGACTTTTTCAGATACATCTAGGACAATTGCTTCTCCCATCAATTTTTCTAATGGTATTTCATCTACACTATTACCATTGGGAATAAAGTGTTTTGGCGCATCTACATGAGTACCGGTATGCGAACCTAAAGTTAATCGAG
>JAICVW010000741.1 GCA_025935105.1 Nitrososphaeraceae archaeon | reverse complement strand
TTATATAGAATCACCGACGATGGTCTGATGTATTTAGACAAGTACGAACAGCTGCTTAGACTCTTGCCTACAATTCCGGAGCTCTCAGAAATAGATCATTCTGAGGAATTACAACAAGAAGTTTAAAGTCCACCGATGATGGCTGTGTCTTAAGTAATTATTGATTACTGGCGGGCTTGCTAAATTCTTTCTCTTCAAGGCGGAAAAGTACATGTATTGTATCAGAATGCAACCACAATGCAGCCTATTCAGACAAATAATTATTGCAAGAGGCTTAAGTCAGAGCTAGGAGAATCAGTGAAAAGACACCATAGTGATACCCTTTTACTGTCTGGCGGTTTGGATAGTAGTATTCTAGCTGTTACTGCAAAGCCCACTCAAACTGTGACGGTAGTATGGGATGACAGTTCTCCTGATTTGAGATTTGCCAGATTGATAGCCCTTAGGCAAAAGACAAAGCATACAGAAGTTAACCTTAATCGGAAGGGATATCTGTCCAAGGTTCTTCGGACGGTTATTCGAAGTTTAAAGAGTTTTAGTCCGATAGAGGTTCGAAACTCTGTGGTATCGTGTGCTGGACTAATGGTTGCCAAGGAACTTGATTATGAAGATGCGATGACGGGTGATGGATGCGATGAGCTATTTGTAGGTTATAAATATCTCGGTAAATATTTTCGGGATTTAGATAGATTAAACAATGAAATGGAACGCCTTTGGAACATTATGCGGTTCTCGTCCAAAGAGCTCTCGAAAACTCTTGGTATAGGTCTGAGAACCCCCTTTCTTGACTCCCAATTTCTTAACTACGCCAAATCAGTGCCCGTATCCAAAAAAATAGGAGAATATTCAGGAAATTATTGGGGAAAATACATTTTGCGAAGATGTTTCCAAAGGGAGCTTGGTTACGACTTTGCATGGCGGAACAAAATGGCACAGGAGGAGGGAGCAGGAACGGTAAAATTGAAAAACCATTTTGACAATATTTGTGATGAACGAACATTCGATGTCAAAACGCGATTGGCTCTAAAAGAAGGTGTAAACATTTCAAATAGAGAGCAACTTCAATATTACGAAATTTTCAGATCGTATTATTGCCCGCCCGCAGATGAAGAGTGCTTCGATTCTCGATGTCCAAAATGCTGCGGTTGCATATCTTCTCATGATACATATTGTAAGATCTGTGGATCGTTTCCTATAACTCCCTTTACACCGCCTCGCCATTGAAGCCCTATAGAAGTCAGGGACGCCGTAACCTCCGGTCTAGTTACTACGGTGACGAATTATTTGGATACATATTGCTTTTTAGAAAATCATGTGACAGATATAAGTGCCAGTTTACGTATGTCATTTGGAAATAAATGGATAAAACCTCACGCGGAGAATGTAGGAAATAAACTTCTAGAGGGTTTAAAGCCACAACTTCCCCTTAAGCCTAGAATAGAAGCGCAAAACAGATTGCATCTTCAGATTTCGAAACCTGATAGCATATCTAATAAGATGCAGGAAAAAGATCAACTCATCTTTAAGCGGATAGTTCATTCAGTAGAAAACCATGATTCCAATTACG
>JAICVW010000484.1 GCA_025935105.1 Nitrososphaeraceae archaeon | reverse complement strand
TCTGGCAATGTCCTCCAGCTCATGGATTTGGAGACATTTGAGGTTTTCGATACCTCTGCAGTGGAGCAAGATATCTTCGATAAAGTCCACCAAGGTGGCGAAGTTGAGTACTGGAAGGTGCTTGATAGAATCAAAGTAGCGCGTGTCAAGAATTAACATACAAATTTCTTACTTCATGAAATCGTGCCAATAAAACTTTTATACTTTAGCACTTGATTTAGGCTATGGCAAATAACTCAAAAGATTCGATTCAGAATATTGTTGCTCTAGAGGTCCTTCAAAAGAACGGCGTTAACGTCGAAAGGTTGAAGGAACTTATCACCAAGGGAGTCGGTGCGGAATTTACAACGTACTATTATTACACAATCTTAAGAATGCATTGCACAGGACTGGATGGAGAAGGCATAAAGGAGATAGTAGAGGATGCTAGGATCGAGGATAGGAACCATTTTGAAGCTATGGTTCCGCGATTGTATGAATTGGGCGGAAGTTTGCCTCGCGATATCCGAAAATTTGCAGATCAGGCAGGATGTCCTGACGCATATTTGCCTGATAACTGGGAGGATCTCCGATCAATATTGAAGGTTCTTTTAGAGGCAGAACAATGCGCTATTAGATCTTGGGGTGAGGTTTGTGATATGACCGCAGGGAAGGACCCGCGAACTTATGATATAGCACAAAGAATAATGCAAGAAGAGGTGGAGCACGAGGCCTGGTTTATCGAACTGCTATCAAAAAGACCATCTGGACATTTCAGAAGAAAATTTGTAGGCCAGTCTCCGCATACTGGAAGCCAAGGAGGACTGATCCACACCTAATTTTCTTTTGAAAGTTCATATTGGCATAGACTTATAATCATCTTTGTGGGATAGCTTATGTTGCGAAACCAAAGGAGGATTGGTGAAGCGTTGACGATACTCAGTGGCATAGGAATAACCATTGGGGGTTATGCAATCGGATTATATCCTCTTTCATATGGAGGCCTAGCAATTATGTCGCTAGGCATAGTTTCTATCTTTTGGCGATAGCCGTCAGTTAAACCTCAAGGTTGTATTTTTTGCCGAAGATTTTTGAAATACATGCTTCAGACTCTATGCGTAATTGATCTATCTGCAATTGCTTCTCATTAAGGTGGTTACCTAACTGACTTGTTTCAGTGGTCGTTTCCTCGATACCTCTCGATGTCTGTGCGATTTCCTCTTTCAGTCCCAGCGATCGTTTATCAAACTCGGTATTTCTTTGTTCGTTTAGTGAGCGTAATTGTCTTTGGAGCGCCTGGTACCTTTCCCTCTTGTTTGGCAAAACCTTTATGACATTGTCTAGATGCCTTGCTACCCTCGGTGCATCTTTGAGTTGTATTTTTTCTGTACTTAGGTGCCTCTGAATATCAATCAAAATGTCAAGATATGGATCTATTTCTATCTCTGAAAGTACGATCCATGGTTCATTAGACAATGCATTGAGCCGCTCTGATGTCTGCTTTGAGATACCATAAGAATACTTTGTTAGCGCACGAGATATTGGGCTAATGAGGTGAATCAGTTCCTTTTGAATCTCTGCTCTTTTATCTTCAACATTGCTTATTTCATTTTTAATCCTGGCATATTCTAGGAACTCCAATGAGTTTCGGACGTTCTCCATTTGGAGGTTCAGCTCTCCAAGTCTGTTCTCTAACAATTTTAATTCGGTACCGTTTTTCTCGAGCTGCTGTTGCTCCATGGTCATCGAAATATTTGCATCGGATAACGATTTTAATAGGCTAGTACAATCCGAGTATGGTTTTTGTATCGTATCAAATTCTGTCAAAATAGCCTTTACTTCCTTGGATTGGGAAGAGAGAGTTTCGAATTCATCCTTTAGTTTTCCCGCATATTTTTTAATAAAGACGTTAAAGACCCTGTTGTGGGAGCTGCTAACTTCTCTGAATCGACTTGTAATTGCTTCCAACCTTTGGTCGAATTTTATCGCCTCTGATTGTGAAGTTGGCTGCGGAATTTCAACAGAACACTCACGTCTCAAACTCGTGACAACAATTCGCTTCGAGTTCTCTACAATCGGCTCAAACTTCGTCTCTTCAATTTTGATTTTCTCAGTTTCTAATTCGTTTGCAAGCTTTTCTATGTTCTTTAGGGATCGCGTCACATTAAGCCGTATCAGGGACAGCTTAGAACATATTTCTTGAGTATTCTGTATCTCAAGGTCATGCAGAATAGACAAGCCATTGGAAATCGATATTTTTAAAGGAGGTTGTGGATCACTTTTCTCAGATTCTACTTTTGAATAGTCATCCTTCCTGTTAAAAAGTCGAAATCTAGGAGTCAACATCCGGGCAAATGAAGAGGTGATAAATAAACCATTGCGCTTAGAACAGGTTTTTGTGGTTTAGTAAGCGGTGCTTAACTTTCGTTTATGAAGCAGTCTACCTTACCGAATAGGTCAGCTCACAACAAAATGAATTACTTATGAGAGAAAGGAGATTAACTACTTTAAACTTCATCAGCTCAAAACAAAATGAATTACTTATGAGAGAAAGGAGATTAACTACTTTAAACTTCACGTAGCATGCTGTAACCGTTACCTAGAATACGTTACTTCATCATAATCCGTTCAATCGCATTGTAGTGAGATGTTATTTCTTGAATACTTGTATCGATGATGCATTTACCCTTGTTCCGAAATGAAACCTTGCCGATAGCAGCTTTGCCAATTCTAGAGAAGATTAAGCCATCTACACTAGACAAAATATTTTCGACGACGTTCGGTCTTTGGGTTCCAATAAGGAATCGAGAGTGAGATTCAGAAAATAGAATGTCTTCTAGAGATGAGCAAGAATTAGGTATTCGGTCAACTTCAAATTCGAAGCCAACACCCCCCAAAATTGCCATTTCGGAAATTGCCGTAGCAACACCGCCTTTGGAGCAATCATGGATGCAGCTAACTTCAGCGTTATTGGCTAAACGCAATACAGTATCGCGGTTTGTTTGGTCTGTCTTCATGTCAACTTTTGGTACCATGCCTCCAGTGAAATTGTGAACAAACTCATAATATTCAGAGCCTCCTAACTCTCCTAAAGTTTTCCCGATCACAAATAAAGTATCGCCCTCTCTGAGACTTGCCTGCAAGATGGGTCTCCCCCTTTCGATCAGCCCTACGGCTCCTATTACTGGTGTTGGCTTAATGGGCCCTCGAATGGTTTCATTATAGAAACTTACTTTACCGCCAACAACTGGAACCTTCGCAAATTTGCAGAAATCAGTCACTGCATTGACTGCTTCACGGAAGCTCCAAAATATATCCGGAT